>NZ_JBTOQI010000046.1:0-235472 GCF_055283875.1 Pseudomonas sp. HP_14
CAACTTCAACCACTTGCGCTTCGATCAACATCACGTTGCTCGTTAGCGGGAGGCGAATTCTACAGCGTTACAACCTGCTGTCAACTACCTTTTTCACCGCTTTCGATCAACTTCATCGAAACCCCTTCCGAGCTAACTAAACTGTCCAACTCATTGATTAACAAGGAGTTTTTCGTTCCGTCTGCGCCAGAAGAGGTGCGAATTATAGAGAGATTCGAGAGGCCGTCAATAGCTAATTTCAGGTTTATTCCAAAACCAGCGTAATACGCCCGAATGCCTTCTTGCCCGCCTGACAAACATGAGTCGCTCCTACCTTAAAGACGAACGAGCGATCAACAACTTCACCATCTATACGCACACCACCAGAAGCAAGCAGATCCCTGGCCACCGCAGAGTTCTTAACAAGGCCTGCCTTATTAAGGACGGCTGAGATCGGCATATCTTCAGGAGCGCCTACAGAAATCTCCGGCAGATCGTCCGGCAGCTCACCATCTTTCATGCGGTTACCCGCCGAACGATGGGCATTGGCCGCAGCCTCTTCGCCATGGAAGCGCGCAACAATCTCTTCAGCCAGCTTGATCTTGATGTCACGCGGATTCGCACCCTTCTCACAATCCGCCTTAAAGCCATTGATCTCTTCCATGGACCGGAAGCTCAATAGCTCGAAGTAGCGCCACATCAATGCATCCGGAATCGAAACCAGCTTGCTATACATGATGCCGGGTGCTTCCTGGATACCTACATAGTTGCCCAGCGACTTGGACATCTTCTTCACACCATCCAATCCTTCCAGCAAAGGCATGGTGAGAATGCATTGAGCTTCCTGCCCATAGGCACGCTGCAGCTCGCGCCCCATCAGAAGATTGAATTTCTGATCAGTACCGCCCAGCTCGACATCTGAACGCAAAGCAACAGAGTCATAACCCTGCACCAGCGGATAAAGGAACTCATGGATAGCGATTGGCTGACTGCTTTTATAGCGCTTGTCGAAATCGTCCCGCTCCAGCATTCGCGCCACGGTGTACTGCGATGACAGGCGAATGAAGTCAGCTGGGCTCAGCTTGTCCATCCAGGTGGAATTGAATGCGACCTCGGTCTTGGCAGGATCGAGAATCTTGAATACCTGAGACTTGTAGGTTTCGGCGTAGTCGAGAACCTGCTCACGGGTCAACGGAGGACGCGTAGCACTCTTGCCGCTCGGATCACCGATCATGCCGGTGAAGTCGCCGATCAGGAATATGACGTGATGACCGAGCTCTTGAAATTGACGCAGCTTATTAATAAGCACGGTGTGACCCAGGTGAAGGTCAGGCGCCGTAGGATCGAACCCGGCTTTAATACGCAGTGGCTGGCCACGCTTGAGCTTGGCAACAAGCTCGGCCTCAACCAAAAGCTCATCCGCCCCACGCTTGATCAGCGCTAGCTGCTCTTCAACCGACCTCATACCCGTCCCCTATTAATAGCCATTTTCAAAAGGGGCCAACCATACAAGATCAGCGCCCAATTACAAGTTTTGCCCAGCACCACGGGACGAATCGAAAGCCGATTCATCCGCAGGGTTGCTTCGCACAGGTTTTGGTTATATTTTATACAGTTATTTCATCTTCATCATGTCATTCATCTTTTCCAATTCATCTTTTTTCAAAGTCAAATTACCTATGATAGACACGCCGCCTAAAGCGCCACCGCTTTATCCCAAGACCCATCTGCTCGCAGCCAGCGGCATTGCCGCCCTGTTAAGCCTGGCGCTCCTGGTGTTTCCCTCAAGCGAAGTTGAAGCCAAAAAAACCGTCTTGAATCTGGATATGGAAGCGCCTGCTGATCAAAGCGCACCTAACCAAGACGCTCTGGAAGCGGCCGAAGCCACACAATCGGCAACAGATTCTCCGTTTGCACAGATAGACAACGGCGACGACGAGACTCAAAGCAACGCTGCAACCACCGAAAACACTGCAGCTCCAGCAGTGGCAAGCAAAGACCCGAATCATCGCGAGGTCACCGTTGCAAAAGGTGACACCCTGTCCACTTTGTTTGAAAAGGTGGGCCTGCCGGCTGCGACCGTGCACGAAGTCATGGCCAGTAATAAAGAAGCCAAGCAGTTCAGCCGATTGCAGAACGGCCAGGTTTTGCAATTTGAACTGACGTCTGAAGGCCAGCTCAAGCAGCTGCACACCAAGCTGAGTCAGCTCGAAACTATCAGCCTTTCCAAAACAGACAGCGGCTACACGTTCAATCGCGAAATCAGCAAGCCTGACGTGCGCACAGCCTATATACACGGCGTGATCACTAACTCCTTGTCGCAGTCTGCCCAGCGCGCGGGCCTGTCGCACAGCATGACCATGGATATGGCCAACATCTTTGGCTACGACATCGACTTCGCTCAAGACATCCGCAAAGGTGACGAATTCGACGTTATCTATGAGCAGAAGGTCATCAACGGAAAGACTGTAGGTACCGGCAATATCCTTTCTGCCCGTTTCACTAATCAGGGCAAGTCCTACTCCGCTATTCGCTACACGAACAAACAAGGCAACACCAATTACTACACGGCCGACGGGAACAGCATGCGCAAGGCGTTCATCCGCACGCCCGTGGACTTCGCCCGCATCAGCTCAATGTTCTCCATGGGCCGCAAGCACCCGATTCTGAACAAGATTCGCGCGCACAAGGGCGTCGATTACGCAGCACCTCGGGGCACACCTATCAAGGCTACCGGTGACGGCAAGGTGCTACTTGCTGGCCGTCGTGGCGGATACGGCAACACCGTGATCATCCAGCACGGCGAGACTTACCGCACGCTGTACGGTCACATGCAGGGCTTCGCGAAAGGTATCCAGACTGGCGGTACGGTCAAACAAGGTCAGGTCATCGGCTATATTGGTACCACCGGGCTGTCGACAGGGCCGCACTTGCACTATGAGTTCCAGGTCAATGGCGTGCACGTCGACCCGCTGGGTCGCAAATTGCCGATGGCGGATCCTATCGCCAAATCCGAAAAACAGCGGTTCATGCAGCAGAGCCAGCCACTGATGGCTCGCATGGATCAGGAAAAGGCCACCATGCTGGCCTCGAGCAAACGATAAGCCATGGCCTTCTTTTATATAGGTGTGATGTCCGGCAGCAGTCTCGATGGGATCGATATTGCCCTCGTTGAGCAGGATGACCGGCCAAGATTGCTGGCAACCCACTACATCCCGATGCCGGAAGATCTGCGGGCAGAGCTGTTAGGGCTTTGCTCCAGCGGGCCCGACGAGCTGGCTCGTGCAGCGATCGCTGAACAGAAGTGGGTTCGTCTGGCAGCTGAAGGCGTGCTGACGCTTCTGACTCAACAGGGCATGGTTGCTGGCCAGATTCGCGCTATCGGCAGCCATGGTCAGACTATTCGCCATGAACCCGCTCGCGGCTTCAGCATTCAGATCGGTAATCCGGCTCTGCTCGCCGAGCTGACAGAGATCACCGTAGTCAGCGACTTCCGTCGTCGCGACATTGCTGCGGGCGGCCAAGGCGCCCCACTGGTTCCTGCGTTTCACGAGGCACTGTTCGACGACAATAAAGACCGTCGTGCGGTGCTCAATATCGGTGGCTTCAGTAACCTGAGCCTGATCGAACTGGATAGCCCGGTGACCGGTTTCGATTGCGGTCCTGGCAACGTCTTGCTGGACGCATGGATTCAATCCCAGCGAGGCGAGAGCTTTGACCGTGACGGCGCCTGGGGCGCAAGCGGCAAAGTTGACCCTGCACTCCTGTCAGCATTACTCAGCGACCCGTTTTTCCTGACCAAGGGCCCGAAGAGTACAGGCCGTGAAGTGTTCAACCTTGGCTGGCTGCACCACCATCTTTTCCAGCTGCCGACGCTGTCAGCTGAAAACGTACAAGCAACTCTCATGGAGCTGACTGCTCTCGCGATTACCGAGTCGTTGCAATCAGCCCAATCCGAAACCAAAGAGCTGCTCATCTGTGGCGGCGGAGCACATAACGTTGCCCTGACCAAGCGCCTTGCCGAGTTGCTGCCCAATACAAAAGTCAGCAGCACAGCAGCATTCGGCGTTGATCCTGACTGGGTTGAAGCGATGGCCTTCGCCTGGCTGGCACATTGCTGCCTGGAAGGCGTACCCGCTAACCGCCCAACCGTGACGGGCGCACAAGGTCTGCGAGTACTGGGCGCCATCTACCCAGCCTGACTCTAGACGAACAAAAACGCCGCGCAAATGCGCGGCGTTTTTATGTGCGGAACAATCAGATGGAAAATGAAGAACCGCAACCGCAAGTAGTAGACGCGTTAGGGTTCTTGATCACAAAACGAGAACCCTCAAGGCCTTCCTGGTAATCAACTTCTGCGCCCGCAAGGTACTGGAAGCTCATTGGATCGACCACCAGGCTCACGCCTTCGCGCTCAACGATGGTGTCATCGTCAGCCACGTCTTCATCGAAAGTAAAACCATACTGAAAACCTGAACAACCGCCGCCAGTCACAAACACACGCAGCTTCAGGCGATCGTTACCCTCTTCATCGACCAGGGTCTTCACTTTGTGCGCAGCACCATGGGTGAATTGCAAAGCCGTTGGAGTGAAGGACTCGACGCTCATGTTAAATATCTCCCGGCGATAAGCCGTCATAATGCGTAATGACCGGCATTATCCGCTTCTCCTAGAAAATTGGTCAACTATTAGAGGTGCAGCGATAAGCGGCAAGCCACAAG
This sequence comes from Pseudomonas sp. HP_14, assembly GCF_055283875.1. Classification (NCBI taxonomy): domain Bacteria; kingdom Pseudomonadati; phylum Pseudomonadota; class Gammaproteobacteria; order Pseudomonadales; family Pseudomonadaceae; genus Pseudomonas; species Pseudomonas sp. HP_14. The sequence goes on from NZ_JBTOQI010000046.1 coordinate 4,701, forward strand.
CTGCAAGAATCGCCAGGCAATCTTGCAGCTTGTAGCTTAAAACCCGAAGCTGCTTCTAAGGCATCATCCCGGCATGGGACAGGCCCAGCTTCTCGTCCAGCCCGAACATGATGTTCATGTTCTGTACCGCCTGACCCGACGCGCCCTTGACCAGATTGTCGATAACCGAAAGCACAACCACCAGATCACCACCTTGCGGGCGATGGACCGCAATACGGCATACGTTGGCACCGCGCACACTGCGAGTTTCCGGGTGGCTGCCAGCGGGCATCACATCGACGAATGGTTCGTTGGCATAACGCTTCTCGAACAGGGCCTGCAGATCGACCGATTTGTCGACGACTGTTGCGTACAGCGTGGAGTGAATACCGCGGATCATTGGCGTCAGGTGCGGGACGAAGGTCAAACCGACATCGCCACCGGCAGCGCGACGCAGGCCCTGGGTAATTTCCGGGAGGTGACGATGGCCTTTGACCGCATAAGCCTTGAAGCTTTCGTTGGCCTCGGAATACAGCGAACCAATGCTCAAGCCACGACCCGCACCGCTGACACCGGACTTACAGTCAGCAATCAAACGCGTGTTGTCGGCAAGACCGGCTTCCAGCAACGGCAGGAAACCCAATTGAGTAGCGGTTGGGTAGCAACCCGGCACAGCAATCAGGCGAGCCTGCTTGATTTGCTCACGGTTCACTTCAGGCAAACCATAAACTGCATCCTTGAGCAGCTCTGGCGCACCGTGGGGTTGGCCGTACCACTTCGCCCACTCTACCGAGTCCTGTAGACGGAAGTCTGCCGAGAGGTCGATGACCCGCGTACCCGCGTTCAGCAGTTCGCCTGCAAGCGAGTGCGCAACGCCATGGGGTGTCGCAAAGAACACGACGTCACATGCACCTAGGGTCGCAATGTCAGGCACGCTGAAAGCCAGGCCATCGTAATGACCGCGCAGATTAGGGTACATATCAGCAACAGGCAGCCCTGCCTCGGATCGCGAAGTAATAACAACCACTTCAGCTTGCGGATGCTGTGCCAACAGACGCAGCAACTCGACACCGGTGTAACCCGTGCCGCCGACGATACCGACCTTGACCATAACCTGCCCTCTACGTGCCAACTGGAAAGCCGTCGATAATATGGGCCTAACGCGTCTGCGACAACCGACAACGTGACGTATGGACGCTCAAGCCACTACTATTTGCACACCGTGAACCTGGGAATAACTAAAAATGCTTTTATGGATCAAAGCTTTTCATATCGTTTCAATGGTCTGTTGGTTTGCAGCGTTGTTCTACCTGCCGAGACTTTTCGTTTACCACTCCATGAGCGAGGACACCGTCAGCCGTGAGCGCTTCTGCGTCATGGAGCGCAAGCTGTACCGGGGCATCATGGGTCCGGCGATGATAGCAACGCTGGTTTTCGGTATCTGGCTGGTAGCTCTGGTTCCGGGATACATGAGCCAAGGCTGGATGCATGCGAAACTCACGCTGGTCATTCTGCTGATCGGCTATCACCATGTCTGCGGCGCACAGGTCAAACGTTTCGCGCGCGGTGAGAATGGTCGCAGCCACGTGTTTTATCGCTGGTTCAACGAAATCCCTGTTTTGATCCTCCTCACAATCGTCATTCTGGTGGTCGTCAAACCTTTCTAACTCATGACGTGACCGCTTGCTCTTGAGCAGGCGGTTCATATCGCTTTTGGTCCGACAAGGAAGCCAAGCATGTCCACTCCGCTGTTCAAGATTGTGTTCGAAGGGCAGTTGCGCAACGGTGTCGAGTTGCAAACTGCCAAACTCAATCTTGCTCGATTGTTCAAAAGTGAAGTCACCGCGGTGGATAAGCTGTTCAACGGCAAACCCGTCGCACTCAAACGCGGACTGTCTCAAGCTGACGCTCAGATCTACCTGAGTGCGCTCAATGATGCAGGTGTCGAGGCACGCATCGAAAATGACCACATCATCATCCTGAATATCGAGGAGGTTGAAGAAAGCTCACCGACGCCCAACTCTGCTCAGACACCACCGGCTTCCCCATACGCGCCTCCCCGCGCAAGTGTTATCGATGCTGAGACAGAGCATTCGGACCTGAAGGTCTTCAGCTTTCAGGGGCGGATAGGTCGTGTGCGCTATCTGGCATGGATATCCGTGCTCGTCGTTACAGGCTTTATTGCTGCCGGCATATGCTCAGTGATCATGAGCGCCTCGCTGGTCGGCGGCGGCCTGTTGTTGGCGATAGTCGGCGCAGCGTTCTTTTTGGTCGGCCTCCAGATAGGTGCACAAAGACTGCACGACGCAGGATGGTCGGCCTGGCTGCTGTGTCTGTACGTGGTGCCTTACATAGGTTTCGTACTGCCTCTGCTCCTGGTTCTGGCTCCGGGCAATAAAATCGCTAACCGCTATGGCCCGCCGCCGCCTCCGAATAACCGCTGGGTCATTCTGCTAGCCTGCATGTGGATATTCTTCATTGGCCTATCCATCATTTCTGCGTTAACTGGCGGGATCCACTCCCTGAAAAATGAACTGTCGGACGTCACCACTCAATATGAGCAGTCACTGCCTGATGACGATCAATAGTCTGTTGCCTATGCCCCGAACAAAACGTCGCGGCTCGCACTACGCTCAACGGAGAAGCGCATGACCCGTTACGCCTTGATCACCGGGGCAACTAGCGGAATTGGCCTGGCCATGGCCGAAGCCTTGGCACGCAGAGGACGGAGCCTGTTACTGGTCGCCCGTCAGCGCGACCAGTTGGAGACGATCGCCATTGAACTGACCCAGCGCTTCGGCGTAGAGGTACTGATTCGCGCTTGCGATCTGGGCGAGCCCCTGCGCCTTTCGGGCTTTCTGCTGGAGCTGGAAGAGGAAGGTGCGCACCAGATCGACCTGCTGGTCAATTGCGCCGGGATCGGTACATCCGGCCCGTTTCTGGCTCAGGACTGGGGACTGGAGCAGGACCTGATCGACCTGAACATTCTGGCCCTCACACGCCTGTGCCATACCGTCGGCAACTTGATGGCACTGCAGGGTGGCGGGCAGATTCTAAACGTTGCGTCTGTGGCTGCGTTCAGCCCAGGCCCGTGGATGAGCGCCTATTACGCCAGTAAGGCCTACGTGCTGCACTTTTCGGAAGGGCTGCGCGAAGAGGTCAAGAAAAACGGGATCAAAGTATCAGTCCTGTGCCCTGGCCCAACGCGTACCGGTTTTTTTCGCACCGCCCTACTTCAAGTAGGTCAACGCGGCAACCAGAAAATGATGAGTCCCGAGGAAGTGGCCCTGTATACGGTAAGGGCGCTGGCAAAGAATAAAGCTGTGATCATCCCAGGCTGGCGCAACCGGTTGATTGCGTTCAGCCCTCGACTGGTTTCGCGCTGGGCAAGTCGCACGATTGCTGGCCTGATCAATAAATCCGTCTGCCCCCGCTAACCGACAAACACTGGGCGCAGGCCAATCCCCTCAGTACACTCGGTGCGGTCCATTCATCTGCACGTTCCATCCACCACAAGGAGCAACTGGCTGTGGATACTTTGTTCACCAAGATCATTAACCGCGAGATACCGGCCAAGATTATCTATGAAGATGATCAAGTGCTGGCGTTCCACGACATCGCCCCACAAGCACCGGTCCACTTTCTGGTCATTCCGAAAAAGCCTATCCGTACGCTTAACGACCTGACAGAAGAAGATAAAGGCCTCGCCGGTCACATTCTATTCACCGCCCAGCGCCTGGCTAAAGAACTGGGTTGCGAGGATGGGTTTCGCGTGGTCATGAACTGCAACGAGCTAGGCGGGCAGACCGTCTATCACATTCACATGCACGTTCTGGGTCAGCGTCAAATGAACTGGCCACCGGGTTAATCCAGATATTCAATCACTTGCAGCAGGGCTGGAGTCCGCCAGGGCTCTAGCCAGCTGATCCAGCTCAAGCCTCACGTGGCTGATTGGGGTAGACTGGCACCCATGGTTCTTCCGGAGGTGCCCATGGCTACCGAACGTCACTACTCCCCTATCGACCGTATTCTCTTGCAGGCCGACGCTGCGATACGCACGCTTCTGCCGTCCAAGGGATACTCGCAACGCCCCTCGCCTGCCCTCGTTCAACCTGAAGTCAAGATGAGCGATGAAGAAACAAGGCACGTCGCAGGCCTGATGCGCATCAATCACACCGGTGAAGTCTGCGCCCAGGCGCTGTACCAGGGCCAGGCACTGACCGCCAAACTGCCCAACATACGCGCAGCCATGGAACATGCCGCTGAAGAAGAGATCGATCATCTGGTCTGGTGCGAGCAGCGCATTCACCAGCTGGGCAGCCACACCAGTGTGCTCAACCCGCTGTTTTACGGGCTGTCATTCGGTATCGGCGCAGCAGCCGGGCTGATCAGCGATAAGGTCAGCCTGGGCTTTGTCGCAGCAACCGAGGATCAGGTCTGCAAGCATTTGAATGAACACCTGGAACAAATACCGGCCGAGGACGAGAAGTCTCGCGCAATCCTTGAACAAATGCGGGCTGACGAAGAGCACCACGCACAGAGCGCACTGGATGCAGGCGGTTTCCGCTTCCCGACTCCGGTCAAATTTGGCATGAGTGTGTTGGCCAAAGTCATGACCAAGAGCACTTACCGGATCTGAACCGGTTCATCGCGGACATAAAAAAGGCGCCTTTATCAAGCGCCTTTCTTTTTATGCGTAAAAATCAGACGGCGACGTTAACGTTACGGCCGTAAAAGATTTCCAGCATCTCGTGCTTGACCTTGGAGGTCACCTGATCGCGTTGTACAGGGGACAGGTTGCTGGTCGCATCACCGAACAGGTAATTATCCAGTTCGAAGTTCTTGAGCAACATTTTGGTGTGGAACAGATTTTCCTGGTACACGTTCACGTCAGTCATCTGGTAGCTGTCGCGCGTGTCTTCAGAGAGGTAGTTCTGAATCGAATTGATCTCGTGGTCGATGAAGTGCTTCTTGCCTTCAACGTCACGGGTAAAGCCGCGCACGCGATAGTCGACCGTCACGATGTCCGATTCGAACTTGTGGATAAGGTAGTTCAGCGCTTTAAGCGGTGAAATCACCCCGCAGGTTGACACGTCAATGTCCACACGGAAGGTCGCGATGCCATCCACCGGATGAATTTCCGGATAGGTATGAACGGTGATGTGGCTCTTGTCGAGGTGTGCCAGAATAGTTTCCGGCAGTGGGCCCGGCGACTCTTCGATCTGGCTTTCGGTAGGTGTTACCGGCTGCTCGGAAATCAGAATAGTCACGCTGGCGCCTTGAGGATCGTAATCCTGGCGGGCGATGTTGAGGATGTTGGCGCCAATGATATCGACGACATCAGTCAGAATCCGCGTCAGGCGTTCGGCGTCGTACACACTGTTGATGTACTCGACGTAGGCCTGCTGGTCCTGCGGAGTTTCCGCATAGCAGATGTCATAGATGTTGAAGCTCAAGGTCTTTGTCAGGTTATTGAACCCGTGGAGCTTGAGTTTGCTTTTCACCGTTAAAAACTCTCTATATGTGTGTGGCCCAGGCCACGTGATCAAGCATGCCCGTCAGTTGAGCAACGCTCAGCTGCGTAGGACGGTTAACACCTCTTCGCGTTGGCGATTTTGGTTGTCTGTTCGGGAGCGGTCGCAAACAACCTGAGCAACCTGCACCCTGAAAAAGGGGCGCATTATGCAGACGTCAGGAGCTGTCTGCCAGAGTGTGCGCCGCTTTTATGATAATTGGGTGTCGTTAGCCCAATTCCACGATTTCGTAGTCGTGAGTAATCTCGACGCCAGCGTTGCCGAGCATGATCGATGCAGAACAATATTTCTCAGCCGAAAGCTCAATGGCACGTTTGACCTGAGCCTCTTTCAAGCCTCGGCCCTTGACCACAAAATGCAGATGGATCTTGGTGAACACCTTCGGGTCTTCGGTGGCGCGCTCGGCTTCCAGAAACGCCTCGCAGCTTTCTACCGGCTGGCGAGATTTCTTCAGAATACTGACCACATCGAAGTTGCTGCACCCGCCGAGGCCAATCAAGACCATTTCCATCGGACGGACACCCAGATTGCGACCGCCGCTCTCCGGCGGACCGTCCATCACGACCACATGACCACTGCCGGATTCGCCGAGAAACATGGCTTCACCAGCCCATTGAATACGTGCCTTCATCGCCAGGGTCTCCACTATAAAAAGGCGGCCAGCTTAGCACAGCGCTCGTCACGCTCTGACCGCGCGATAAATTCGATTTCACGACTAACCTGTAGGAAATTTCTGAAATGGATTCAAATAGGGGCTAAAAAGCTGGCTAAATGCAATCTGCTGCCGATAACGCTAACAATGCCCTAGGCGAAGTACTTTTTCAGGACACAAGAATGCTAGCTATTCCCCTGTCATCCAAGACCAAGCACCTGGAAAAGTTTCTGGCTCATGCCCAGCGTCGTCGCTACTCGGCAAAGTCAAACATCATCTGTGCCGGCGATCGATCCGAGTCCTTGCTTTACATTCTCAAGGGATCGGTCACGGTCTTGATTGAAGACGACGAAGGCCGGGAAATGATCGTGGCCTACCTCAACTCCGGAGATTTCTGCGGCGAGTTGGGGCTGTTCGAACAGCCAGGACAGGAGAACCAGCGCAGCGCCTGGGTACGAGCCAAAACAGAATGCGAAATAGCTGAAATCAGCTACAGCAAATTCCGTGAAATCTCCCATCAAGAGCCGGAAATTCTTTACGCCCTGGGTGGGCAGATGGCCGAACGTCTGCGTAATACAACACGCAAAGTACGCGACCTGGCTTTCCTTGATGTGACCGGCCGGGTAGCGCGAACATTGCTGGATTTGTGCAAGCAGCCCGACGCCATGACTCACCCTGACGGCATGCAGATCAAGATCACCCGACAGGAGATCGGTCGCATTGTCGGTTGCTCAAGGGAAATGGTCGGCCGCGTGCTGAAGGCTCTGGAAGAACAGAAGCTGGTTCATGTCAAAGGCAAGACAATGGTGGTGTTTGGCACGCGTTGAGAGTTCTGACGCAGTAGCTATAAGACGACCCACTGTGGGAGCCGAGCTTGCTCGCGATAAACCATGACGCGGTATGACTCCAATGCGCAGTGTCATTATCGCGAGCAAGCTCGGCTCCCACAGCACTCGCTTATCGGGGGTTAGCGTTAGAGGCAAAGCCCCAAACCGGACAAGCCGATCTGGTAAGCACTCGCCAACCGCTCCAACACCCCTTCAGCCGCAAACGCCTCACGTAACGCGATATGGCTATCGGCGCGCACCCGCTGCTCAACTTCACAGATTTCGTTGAAACGGTTAACGGCGGCGACCATGTCATGTCGCTCGTTGTCGACCAGCAGCGCACCGTGGACCAATACCACCGGCCTCAACCCACCCTGACTCTGACGCCAGCGCTGAGCAGTACCCACCATCTTGCGCCCATCAAGATTGACGTTGAAGCGTCCATCGCAGAACGCGCCTTCTACTTCGCCTAACGAAGCCGCGCCTCCCAATTCATTCAAGACATCCAGAATCGGCTGACACAAACGTCGGTAGGCAATTTCGATACGGTCACGATCAGGGTCGCTTTTGGGCTGGGCGTAAACCAGGGCGATATTCACCGTTGCCGAAGATTGCGGCACCGGTTCGCCACCCGTCTCACGCAACAGGATTGGCCAACCACTGTCAGCAAGGGTTTCGCTGGCTTCGACAAAGCCGGGTAGTCGGCTCATACGCCGAGGCATAACCAGCGCCCGATCATTCGGGCGCCACAGCAGCAAGGCGAAGTCGGCATCACCTGCACACACAGAGGCGAGCAGATCCAGCTCGGCTCTGAGGCCCGCTTCGACGCAGATATCAATGACTGAATCAGACATGTTGATCCTCTGTTACGACCGTCGAAGCAGCACTCAACAGCTGATCAGTCGAGGGTGGAGCCACGGGGAGGCGTGCCGCGCTCGGGGAAGAACAAGCGTTGCAACTCATCACCTGGGTGTTCAGCGCGCATGAACGCTTCGCCTACCAGGAAAGAGTACACATCGCTGATTTCCATCAGTTCCACATCCGCACGGTTGAGGATGCCGCTTTCGGTGATAACCAGGCGATCACGAGGTATGCGCGGCAGCAAATCCAGAGTGGTTTCCAGACTCACTTCGAAAGTATGCAGGTTGCGGTTGTTAACGCCGACCAGTGGGGTATCGAGGGTTTTCAAGGCGCGCTCCAGCTCTTCGCCGTCGTGAACCTCAACCAGCACATCCAGCCCGACGCTTTTCGCGACCGAGGCCAACTCGGCCATCTTCACGTCATCCAGTGCAGAGACAATCAGCAGCACACAATCAGCGCCCAGGGCTCGGGCTTCGATGATCTGATAAGGATCAATCATGAAGTCCTTGCGTATCACCGGCAGTTTGCACGCGGCGCGGGCTTGCTGCAGATAAGCGTCGGCCCCCTGAAAGTAATCGATATCGGTCAGCACCGAGAGGCAGGTCGCGCCACCCTTCTCGTAGCTCTTGGCGATATCGGCAGGTAAGAAATTCTCGCGAATAACACCTTTGCTGGGGGATGCTTTTTTAATTTCGGCAATGACGGCCGGTTGCTTGCTTTTGGCTTGCTCAATCAGAGCTTTGGCAAAGCCGCGAACCGGATCAGCTTCTGCGGCAAGCTTCTCGACTTCAGCCAGACTCACTGCAGAGCGGCGAGCAGCCACTTCCTCGGCCTTGCGGGCGAGGATGTTTTCCAGAACTGTCGGCACGCTCATCCTTCATTCTCCTGCTTGAATACTGCGGTAAAGGCGCCCAACTCCTCCAGCTTCTCCCGGGCCAAGCCGGTGTGAAGCGCGTCGTGAGCCAGTTCAACACCCTCTTTGAGCGTGTAGGCATGATCAGCAGCATAGAGCGCTGCGCCCGCATTGAGCACAATCATTTCAGCCGCTTTCTGCCCGTTTTCCGTTTTGCGACGACCCAACGCATCGCGAATCAGCACCAGGGAAGCTTCAGGGCCGTCCACGCTCAAACCAAACAGGCTCTGGCTTTTCATGCCCAGATCTTCAGGCTGCACCCAATATTCGGTGACTTCGCCGTTTTTCAGTTCAGCCACAAACGTCGGTGCAGCCAGACTGAACTCATCCAGGCCATCCTGCGAATGCACAACCAACACATGCTTGCTGCCCAGACGAAGCAGAACTTCGGCCAGCGGGCGGCACAAGGCCTGACTGAATACACCGACCACCTGATGGCGGACACCGGCCGGATTCGTAAGCGGGCCGAGCATGTTGAACAGGGTCCGCAGGCCAAGATCGCGACGCGGACCGGCAGCGTGCTTCATTGCGCCATGGTGAGCCTGGGCGAACATGAAACCAATGCCAACGCTGTCAATGCAGCGCGCTACTTGTACGGGTGTGAGATTGAGATACACACCCGCAGCTTCCAGCAAATCGGCGCTGCCGCTTTTGCCCGAAACTGCGCGATTGCCGTGCTTGGCGACGGTACAACCGGCTGCGGCAACTACAAAAGAAGAAGCTGTCGACACGTTGAAAATATTTGCGCCATCACCGCCGGTACCGACGACGTCGACCACACCGTCCAGTGTTTTCAGTTCAACCTTGTCAGCCAGCTCACGCATGACCGAGACCGCACCGACGATTTCGTCGATGCTTTCGCTCTTCATGCGCATGCCCATCATGAAAGCGCCAATCTGCGCTTCCGTGCACTGCCCGGTCATGATGGCGCGCATAACGTCGCTCATCTCGGCAGTGCTCAAATCCAGATTATCGACAACACGCCCCAGCGCGGTTTTGATGTCCATTGGCTTAGTCATAAACGAATCCTTAACCCTGACGGGTGCCGCCGGTTTGCTTGAGGAAGTTGGCGAACAGCTCATGACCCTGCTCGGTCAGAATCGACTCGGGGTGGAACTGAATCCCCTCGACGTTCAGTGTCTTGTGGCGCAGCCCCATGATTTCGTCCACTGAGCCGTCTTCAAGCGCAGTCCACGCCGTTACTTCCAGGCAGTCCGGCAAGGTATCCAGCTTGACCACCAGCGAATGGTAGCGAGTGACGGTCAGCGGATGGTTGAGGCCTTCAAACACGCCATCATCTTCATGAACCACTGGGCTGGTCTTGCCGTGCATGACCTGACGGGCGCGCACAACGTCACCGCCGAACGCCTGACCAATTGACTGATGCCCAAGGCATACACCGAGAATCGGCAGTTTGCCCGCGAAGTGTTTGATCACTTCCAGCGAGACGCCTGCTTCATTCGGGGTGCAAGGGCCGGGCGATACGACGATGCGCTCAGGCTTAAGGGCTTCGATCTCGGCGACGGTCAATTCGTCGTTGCGGATTACCTTGACGTCGGCACCCAACTCACCGAAGTACTGCACAACGTTGTAGGTAAAGGAATCATAGTTATCGATCATCAGCAGCATTTGGCTTAAACCCATTGAATTACTGACTATTTTTTCAACCTTCAAAATCGCTGCCGATTGAGTGCCCGCTAGTGTAACGACCGGGGGTTGACCCGGAAAAGCGGCAGGGCGGAGTTTTAAAGGCGTATCAGGAGGTCCGGACAGGCCGGAAGAGAATAAGTCAGGCGCGCCAACGCCAGCGGGCGTGAGCCTTGATAACGCGCATCAAGAGTTTGCTGACGATCAACACAGGGGAGGTCTCGTTTCTACGTCCCGGCACATTAGCGTACCGGGGGATGGCGTGCAATATCACATAACCTGTGCAATACGATCAAAATCTACTTTTCGAGTCACTAAACAATCGAATCTGTAAAGCAGCGGATACACATCAGCCATAACGCCAACCGCCGGGCGGTTAATGACCAATTAAGCGGGCGCGCAGGGTTCAGCTAGCTACTTTTCCTTAATCATTAAAAAAATAAAAAAGGAAACTGACCATGCTCAAACCCCGACGGTTTGCGGCGCTTGCCGCTTGCTTGCTGGTTTCAGCCTGCCCTGACAGCTGGGCAGCCTCTTCGCCTTATTCAACCATGGTGGTGTTCGGTGACAGCCTGGCCGATGCCGGGCAGTTTCCCGATGCGGATGGCCCAATCGGAGCGACGCTACGCTTCACCAACCGCACCGGGCCAACTTATCAGGACGGCAGCGGCGAGGTTTTCGGCCTGAATTCATCGACCTTGCTAGGTCTGAAACTTAATGTTGCTCCGGCCGACCTCGCAGCCTCTACGTCGCCAGTGAACGCCGCATCAGGTTTGGCAGACGGCAACAACTGGGCGGTCGGTGGAGATCGTACCGATCAGATTTATGACGCGATTACCTCGCAGTCCAACGTCATCAATCCGGATGACGGCACGGTTCTGCGCAGCCGACCTGGTTACCTGATCGCTAACAACTTTCAGGCAGACCCTGACGCCCTGTACTACTTGACCGGAGGCGGCAATGATTTCCTGCAGGGCCGTGTGCTGAGTCTGTCGCAGTCCCGAGAGGCCGCAGATCGCCTGGCCGACAGTGCCCAGGTCCTGCAACAAGCGGGCGCGCGATACATCATGGTCTGGCTGTTGCCCGACATCGGTCAGACGCCAGCCGTGTCCGGCACCATTCTGGCACCCGTCACTTCAATACTGAGCGGCGTCTTCAACGCCCAACTGATAAGCCGCCTGGCGCAGATAGATGCGCAGATAATTCCGCTGAATATTCCACGCTTCGTTTCGGAAACTCTGGATGATCCGGCTCGCTTTGGTCTCGCTGCGGATCAGAATCTAGTGGGCACTTGCTTCAACGGTGACAACTGCGACGAGAACAGCACCTACGGGATCAGCAGCGCTACGCCGGACCCGAGCAAATTACTGTTCAACGATGGAGTGCACCCCACCGTCACCGGCCAGCGGCTGATCGCCGACTACGCCTACTCGTTGCTGGCCGCGCCTTGGGAAATCAGCCTGTTGCCAGAAATGGCCAGCGGCACATTACGCGCGCAACAGGATGAACTGCGCGGCCAATGGCTGGCGGATTGGGGGAACTGGCAAAGCGTCGGCGACTGGCGCGCCATTGTAGCGGCAGGAGGGCAAAAAATAGACTTCGATGCGCAAGGCAACTCAGCAGAGGCTGACGGCAACGGCTACAACATGACCCTCGGCGGCAGTTATCGACTCGCTGATCACTGGCGAGTCGGCATGGTCGGTGGCGCTTATCGGCAGACGCTGGAGGCCGGGGAGCTGGACTCGAATTACAAACTCAACAGCTATCTGGCAACTGCATTTGTTCAGTATCAAGCCAACCACTGGTGGGGTGATCTCACGGCATCAGGTGGCTATCTGGATTACAACAATGCCGAACGCAAGTTCGCACTGGGCGTCAGCCAGGGCAACGAGAAAGGCGACACCGATGGCGAGGTCTGGGGCGCCAGTGCGCGGCTAGGGTTTGATATTGCGGGTGCCAGCAGCAGTTGGCATTTGTCACCGTTTATCAGTGCCGATTACGCGCATGTGAAGGTAAACGGCTACTCGGAGAAGGGCAGCCGCTCAACGGCGCTGACCTTTGATGACCAGACTCGCAAGTCACGGCGTCTGGGTGCTGGCTTGCAGGGCAAGTTTCAGGTCACCCCCACAACTCAGCTGTTCGCCGAAGTAGCGCATGAGCGGGAGTTTGAAACTGATCAACAGGAAGTGACCATTGCCTTGAACAGCCTGCCGTTCAATGACTTCACCCTTGAAGGCTACACGCCGCAGCGAGATCTCAACCGCGCCACTCTTGGCGTCAGCCAGAAACTGACCCAAGACCTGAGCCTGCGGGCCAATTACAACTGGCGCAAGAATGACGACGTGACGCAGCAAGGGGTGAATCTGGCGGTGAGTCTGGACTTTTAAAACTCGTACTTGGCCGACAAGGTAAAGTTACGCGGCGCGCCATACACGCTTCGGCCACCAAATGGCGCGCTGGCCAGGCCTTCGTAGTAAACCTTGTCGAACACGTTGTTGAGACTCAGTTGGGTCGAAAGATTCGGATTGACCTGATAGCGAGTCATCAGGTCAACCAACGTGAATGCATCCTGCTCGACTGTAGTCGGCTGGTTCAGATAAGTACCGACGTTGTAGGTACGTGTCTGGCTATAGACCGCACCTCCAACATGCCATTTGTTCAGATCGCCCGGCAGCCGGTAGTTGGTTGAAAGCTTGAACAAGTGGCGAGGCAGGTCGGTGTCGAACAGACGCCCCACATTGGCCGGATCGGAATCGCTCTTGTACTTGGCTTCGGTAAATGTGTAACCGGCACCCACCTGCCAATTCGGCGTGAGTGCACCATTGATCTCCAGATCAATGCCCTTGCTGCGTACTTTTCCGGAAGCCTCGTAACACGAAATGCCCGGATACGTCGGACAGGTCAGCGCAGGGTTGCCGACTTCCCGTGCGCGGTTCATTTGATCGATCTGGAATACCGCAGCGCTGGCGTTCAACGTGCCGTCGAAGTATTCACCCTTGATGCCGACCTCATAGTTCTTGCCCGTGATGGGCTCCAATATCTTGCCACTGGTGTCTTGCGAGGTTTGCGGCTGGAAGATATCCGTGTAGCTGACATACACCGAGTGGTTGGCATTGAGGTCGTAGATCAACCCGGCATAACGGGTCACATTCCGAGTGACCTTAAAGTCGGTGCTTGGGTTATTGAGGATGTCCTGGTTGTAGTCATACCAGTCAAGGCGCCCCCCAAGGATTAGCTTGAGCGGGTCGGCCAGGCTCCAGCGAGTGGTGACATAGACGCTTTTCTGTTCGATATCGGTGAGCGTGCCATAGGTGTGAGTCACACTGGGCCGAGGATTGGCGCTGGGATCCCACTGACCAAGGACGATGCCGTTCACGTTTGGCGCGTACCCTCCATTGGTTTCCTTGAGCGACTTACGCCAACTGCTGCCCAGCACCAACTCATGTTCGCGCCCCAGCATCTGGAAGGGACCGCTGGCAAACGCGTCATAGCTGGTCTGTTCGTATTCGGAGTTTTGCTCAACGATACGCTGTTGCCAGGTATTGCCGACAGGCCGCAGGAACGAAGCGAGAATGTCTGAGTCAGTCCAGTTCTTGATCGCCGCCAGACGCAAGTTCCAGCCGTTATCGAAACGATGGTCCAGCTCGGTAAAGACGCTTCTGGTGTCCTTGTCCCAATATTCCCAGTCATTGCCGAAATAGGAAGAACGTGACAGATGAAGGTCGCCGCCATCAGCGTCCACCGGAATACCGCCCCAAGTGGTGTTGTTATTGTCGTTCTGATACGAGCTACCAAAGGTGAGCGTCGTATTGTCGTTAAGGTCGGCCTCGCCAATAGCGTAGAAAAGGCCCAGCTCGTTTGACTCAACATCCCGAAAACTGTTCTTGTCGTTGTAGCTGCCGACTACCCGCCCCCGCACTGTACCTTCGTCATTAAGCGCTCCCGAGGCATCCAGTTCGGTACGGTAGTTGTCCCAACTGCCGACGCTACCACTGACGCTGACTTTGGTTTCTCGAGTCGGACGTTTTCTGACCAGGTTTATCGCTGCCGACGGTGTACCGGCACCTTGCATCAAGCCCGTTGCACCACGCACGATCTCTACCCGGTCGTACATCGCCAGATCAGGTGACGGCACGAAGTCGCCGTCATAAGCCGTGGCAAGACCGTCGTACATCAGGTTTTCCACCTGAAAGCCACGGGAGTAAATCAACGGGCGCACCGCGCTGAATTTCTGCACCGTAACGCCGGGGGTGTTCTTCAGTGCATCTTCCAGGTTGACCATCGCCTGATCATCCATGCGCTGGCGGGTGATGACCGTGACCGATTGCGGCGTCTCGCGCATGGTCAAAGGTAATTTGGTTGCTGTCTGCATTGCACCGGTGCTGTAGGAACCCGAGTCCTCGGTAGTGCTGCCCAAGCCCAGACCGCGAATGCTTGTAGACCCCAACTCCAATGCCGAACCCGTTGCAGCCGGCACCAGCACGTAACCACCATTGGCCTGACGCTGAGCTTGCAGGCCGCTGCCTGCCAAAAGCCGCGCCAACCCGTCCTCTACAGAATAAGTACCCACCAACCCCTGGGACTTCAGACCCTGAGTGTGTGCCGCGTCAAATGACAGAGTGACGTTGGCCGCAGTGGCGAACAGACTGAGCGCCGTACCCAACGGACCGGCAGCGATCTGATAGGTAATGCTCTGGCTTTGCGCCGTGGCCTGGGCTGGTAAAAGCAGCGCCAAGGGCAAAGGCATCAAGGTCAGGCCATACAACGCCAAAGGTGTCATACGGGCAAATGCACTGGCTGTCTTGAGGGGCAATCGGGTCATGGATTTACATTCCGTCGGCTGGCAAATATGCGGCCTTGTTCGCCGCTTCAAGTGATTGGCCGTATGAGAATGAAAATCGGCAACCCGACCGGATGATTTATTTACAGCGGTTTACACCGCCTCAATGCTGACCCAATAACGCGTCAGGAACTTCACCTTCACAGGCAGAGATACCCCGAGGTTTTCCAGTATCGTGTCGGTGTCGTCTACGCGAAATGCACCGGACAGCCGCAAGTCCGCAATGCTGTCGGCACAGCGTACGAAGCCGTGGCGATACCGCGACAGTTCGGTAATGAAATCCCCCAGACGCCACTCGATCACAGTGAGCATGCCTTGGGTCCACGCGCCCGCCCCCAGAGGCACGGGCATGGCCTTAGTGATCTTGTCACGAGTAAATTCCACGCGCTGACCCGCCTCAAGGCGAAATGGTACCGACGGATTGCTACTGGCACGCACCTCTACAGCGTGCTCCATCACGCTCACTTCAGAGGTCGATCCATCGCTGCGCACGCTGAAGCGAGTTCCCAAGGCACGCACCCGCCCTTCGGGGGTGTGCACCACGAAGGGTCTATTGGCAGGATCGCTCGCGGTCTGGATGAGGATTTCCCCGCGACGCAGGCGAATCAGCCGCAAACCCGAGTCATAGCTGATATCCACAGCGCTGTCGGTATTCATATTCAGGGTACTGCCATCGCTCAAGCGCAGTTCCCGCCGTTGTCCCTTGCTGGTGTGGTATTGCGCCAGGGCGCCTTGTATCGCGCTTGAATCCTTAAGGGTCCAGCCCGCTGTTCCGGCGGCCAGTAGTAGCGCGAGGGTTTTGAGCACTGCACGACGACGGGCACGTACACCCACCAGAGTCGGCAAGGCAACTTCCTGAGGCAGGCTTGAGAACTGACTTTGTAGTCTTTCGACGCGCGCCCAGGCCTGGGCATGCGCCGGATTCGCCGCAACCCAATCGCTCCATGCCTGACGTTGTGCAGCGTTTGGTACCGAAGAGTTGAGCTGCACATACCAGGTGGCAGCTGCTTCCAGCGTCTTGTGGTCAAGGACAGTCATCAGTCGTCCGTTAGCGCAAGACAGTGGGTCATCGCTCGAATCATATGATTCTTCACGGTCGTGACCGAAACACCATGGCGCTCGGCGGCAGCAACGTAGGACAAACCTTCAAGCTGCACCGCGAGAAATAACTGCCGGGTACGCTCACCTAGTCCATCCAGCATCAGATCAACCGCTGTCAGGGTTTCCAGAATTAGCAGACGGGTTTCAGGAGAAATATCCAACGGTTCCGGGCGCATGGCCAAGGCAGCCAGATAGGCCTGCTCCACCGCTCGACGACGGAACTTGTCAATCATCAGCGCCCGAGCGACGGAGCTCAAATAAGTGCGCGGCTCACGAATCGCATCGACATTACGTGCTGTCAGTACCCGCAGGAATGTGTCCTGGGCAAGGTCCGCGGCCTCGTTGGCACAACCCAGTCGAACCCTCAGCCAGCCCTTGAGCCAGCCGTTGTGTTCGCTATAAAGGGAACCGAGCGCGCAATGATCCGATGCAGGCATGGAAGATACGACCAGAGCAGTTAATGATAATGACTCGCATTATTCGTTAATGTCTGATCGTAACGCAAGGGATGAAATCTCCAGTGCGCCGGGGTTCCTGAAAAGCTGACCTGTGGGAGCAGTGCCTCACTGCTCCTGCTCAGCCAGCGCCACAGCGCGGAACATGGCGCGGCGTTTGTTCAGGGTTTCTTCCCATTCCAGCGCTGGCACCGAGTCAGCCACGATGCCGCCACCGGCCTGGACGTGCAGTTCGCCGTTCTTGATCACAGCGGTACGAATCGCAATCGCGGTGTCCATGTTGCCGTTCCAGGCCAGATAACCCACCGCGCCGCCGTAGACGCCACGCTTCACGGGCTCAAGCTCGTCGATGATTTCCATGGCGCGGATCTTTGGTGCACCGGACAAAGTACCTGCTGGCAGAATCGCCCGCAGGGCATCCATCGCGGTCAGCCCGCTCTTCAGTTGGCCAGTGACGTTGGACACGATGTGCATCACGTTCGAGTAACGTTCGATGACCATTTTTTCCGTGAGCCGGACAGAACCGATTTCCGAAACACGACCGGTGTCGTTGCGCCCCAGATCGATCAGCATCAAGTGCTCGGCGATCTCCTTGTCATCGGAAAGCAGGTCTTCTTCCAGCGCCAGATCAGCTTCTTCGTTCGCACCGCGAGGGCGGGTGCCGGCAATCGGGCGAACGGTGATCAGGTTGTCTTCAACACGCACCAGCACTTCCGGAGAACTGCCGACCACATGGAAGTCGCCAAAGTTGAAGAAGTACATGTAAGGCGTCGGGTTGAAGCAGCGCAGTGCCCGATACAGATCAATCGGTGCAGCCTTGAAGTCGATGGACATACGCTGCGACGGAACCACCTGCATCACGTCGCCCGCCAGGATGTATTCCTTGATGGTATCGACTGCCCGCTCGTAGTCATCCTGGGTAAAACTTGAGCGGAATACCGGATCAGCCGCTTGCGGCCGGGTCAGGTCCAGGCCACGACGCGGAGTGATGGGCTGACGCAGTTGTTCCATCAATTCGTCGAGACGGGCCAGGCCGTTTTCGTATGCGTTCTGCTGGGCCGGGTCGACCAACACGATAGCGTGCATCTTGCCCGCCAAGTTATCGAACACGACGACGGCATCCGAAACCATCAGCAGGATATCTGGCACGCCCAGCGGATCAGGATTCGGGCATTTGCCGAGACGTTTCTCGACATAGCGAACACAGTCATAACCGAAGTAACCCACCAGCCCGCCGTTGAAACGTGGCAGGCCAGGAATGGTCGGCACGTTGTAGCGAGCCTTGAAGGTTTCAACGAACGCCAGCGGGTCTTCGGTCTCAAGCTGCTCGATCTCGACGCCGTCGTGAGTGACCCGAACATCGTGATCGTGAACGCGCAAGACCGTGCGGCACGGCAAACCAATGATCGAGTAACGGCCCCATTTCTCGCCGCCCTGCACCGACTCCAGCAGATAGGAGTTCGGTTGGTCGGCAAGCTTGAGGTAGATCGACAGCGGCGTGTCGAAGTCGGCCAGGGTTTCGTAGGCAAGCGGGATGCGGTTATAGCCAGCAGCAGCCAAACGCAGGAATTCTTCGCGATTCATCATCAGCCTCGTGGGTGAGGGTTAGCAGTCAGGTAAGCAAACAGTGCCGGTAAACGTATCCGGCCGAATTCAAGTCAGGCGCGCCAACGCCAGCGGGCCAAGGCCTTGATGACTTTCATCCAGAGTTTGCGAGTGACCACCACGATGGAATCTCTAAAGGAGGGATCTTTGATTTCCGGCAACAGTATCCCAGCGTCCAGATCCAGGCAACCGGGAATAAGACGTCGCAGGTCATCAATGACCAGCGCCGGGGACTCTTCTTCAATCGGTCGACCATGGTTGTAGCCGTAGCTCATGGCGACGCAGGACACGCCCGCAGCCTTGGCGGCCTGTACATCACTGCGTGAATCGCCGACGAACAGTGACTGCGAGGCTGGAATATTGGTCATCTTCATGACAAAAAACAGCGCCGCAGGATCAGGCTTCTTCGTTGGCATGGTGTCGCCACCAATGATCAGACGGAAAAAGCGGCCCAGCTTCATCTCATCCAGCAGAGGCGCAACAAAGCGCTCCGGCTTGTTAGTGATCAGCGCCATCTCGACGCCCATCTTCTGCAACCATTTCAGGGTTTCGCGAACACCGGGGTAGACCGCCGTGAACTCATGCTTTTCGGCATAGAACTTCATGAAGATCTCCAGCGCCTGCTCGGCCTCAGCATCATCAACACCGCTGTGGTCCAGATCATTGGCCAGAGCACGGCGCACCAGAACGGGCGCACCGTTGCCAATCCAGTTCCGGACCTGCGCCAATCCGGCCGAGGGACGGCCCAGTTCGAGCAGCATTTTGTCCACAGCAACGGCCAGATCGGGTACCGAGTCCACCAGTGTGCCGTCCAGATCAAACATGATCAGTTTGGGCAGTCGCCCTGGAAACAGTTGCTCGAAGCCGCTCATGCGCGAGACAACGCCAGTTCTGCGCGCATCTTGTCGATGACTTGCTTGTAGTCCGGGGTATTGAAGATGGCGGAACCGGCGACAAAAGTGTCTGCACCGGCGGCCGCGATCTCGCGGATGTTGTTGACGTTCACGCCGCCGTCGATTTCCAGACGGATGTCCAGGCCCGAGGCATCAATCAAGGCACGCGCTTCACGCAGTTTGTTCAGCGTACCCGGAATGAATTTCTGACCGCCAAAGCCAGGGTTGACGCTCATGAGCAGGATCATGTCGACCTTGTCCATCACGTACTCCAGCAGGTTCAGCGGAGTCGCCGGGTTGAACACCAGGCCCGCCTTGCAACCGCCTTCCTTGATCAATTGCAGCGAACGATCAATGTGCTGCGTCGCTTCCGGATGGAAAGTGATGTAGCTGGCACCGGCGTCGATGAAGTCGCCGATGATGCGATCCACCGGGCTGACCATCAAGTGCACATCAATCGGTGCTGTCACGCCGTATTTACGCAACGCCGCGCACACCATCGGACCGATAGTCAGGTTCGGCACGTAGTGGTTGTCCATCACATCGAAGTGAACAATGTCGGCGCCAGCGGCCAGCACAGAGTCGACTTCCTGGCCCAGGCGGGCGAAATCGGCGGAAAGAATCGATGGAGCAATAAGGAAGGGCTGCATGACGCACCTTTTTGAGCAGAATCACGGTGGCGCGCATTGTACTCCAAGACTTTCTGGAAAACTCCAACCCTGTAGGAGCTGCCGAAGGCTGCGAAGCCGGTGTGCCTGATGCACCGCTATTCGCAGCATTCGGCAGCTCCTACAGAAGTGCATCAGCTCAGAGGACCTCAATATGCCGCGCGGTAGATTTTTTCGATATCTGCGGCCGTCAGCTTGCGCGGGTTGTTGCGCATGAGGCGGTCGATCTTGCTGGCCTCCTCCGCCATCGCCGGGATCGCGTCTTCGGGCACGCCGAAGCTGCGCATGCCTTTGGGGATGTCTACCGCTTCGCATAACTCCGCCATGGCTTGCACTGCATGGTTGGCTGCGTCCTCATCGCTGAGATGCGCAACCTTCAACCCCATGGCCTCGGCGATGTCGCGAAAACGCTCGACACACGCCATTTTGTTCCAGGCCATCACATACGGCAGCAACAACGCATTACTGACGCCATGGGCAATATTGAAGCGCCCTCCCAGCGGATAAGCCAACGCATGCACCGCGCCCACTCCGGCATTACCAAACGCCATCCCGGCCATCAGGCTGGCAGTCGCCATATGTTCACGAGCGAGCAGATCAGCAGGGTTGGCGTAAGCCTTGGGCAACGCCTTGACGATCAGCTTGATAGCCCCAAGCGCCAGCGAGTCGGTGATCAACGAGCGATTGACTGACAGATAGGACTCGATGGCATGCACCAATGCGTCCACACCACTGGCGGCGGTAACGCTACGGGGGCAAGTCAGCGTCATGACCGGGCTGACCAGTGCGACGTCCGGCAGCAAGTAATCGCTGACAATGCCCTTTTTCAGTTGTGCTTGTTTATCGGAGAAGATCGCGACGTTGGTGACTTCGGATCCAGTGCCCGCCGTAGTCGGGATCGCGATAAGCGGCGGACCTTTACGCTTGACCTGATCCACACCAAACAGGTCCGCAAGCGGCCCGTCATGGCCAACAAACGCAGCCACGCCCTTGGCGATATCAATCGCGCTGCCGCCGCCCAGACCAATTAAACCGTCATGAGCACCTCGGCGATAAGCTGCGGTGCAGTCTTCGACGATGGAGATTTCCGGTTCGGGTTTGACCTGATCGAAGGTCCCATACGCCCGCCCGCCCAATTGCGCCAGCACAAGGTCGACCGTGCCGCTCTTGACCAGAATCACATCGGTGACAATCAGAGGTTTGTTGATATTCAGTCGGCTCAGTTCGGCTGCCAATTGCTCAATGGCAGCGGCGCCGGTGACCAGCTTATTGGCGATTTTGAATGCAGCAATACTCATCAGCTCGGCCCTTTGGAATTGTTTTGGCGAGGGAGGACGAGCAGAAGGATAGATCAAATGGTGATGATGGCCCTGCAGGAGTGGCCCCGGTGTTTCTGACACCACGCTGTCGCGAAGTGAACACGCCCTCTGTAGGAGCGAGCTTGCTCGCGATTCGGTCTGTCAGTCGATGTATATGTCGCCTGCGCTGACGCTATCGCGAGCAAGCTCACTCCTACAGAGGGGAGTGTGTTTATTCCACCGCAGTACGCAGCTTCTCGCTGCGGCCACGCAGCCACTCCAGCACCAGTAGCAATACCACCGAGAAGCCAATCAGCAGGGTCGCGGCAGCGGCGATGGTCGGGCTGAGGTTTTCCCGGATGCCACTGAACATCTGCCTTGGCAGAGTTGCCTGCTCCGGCCCGGCAAGGAACAGCGTCACGACCACTTCATCGAAAGAAGTGGCGAAAGCGAACAGCGCGCCGGAAATCACCCCCGGCGCAATCAGCGGCAACGTCACCCGACGAAATGCGGTCAGCGGCGACGCCCCCAGGCTGGCAGCAGCCCTGACCAGGTTGTAGTTGAAGCCTTGCAACGTCGCCGACACAGTAATAATCACGAACGGCACACCCAGCACCGCGTGAACAAGAATCAACGACAGGAAGCTGTTTCCCAGTCCCAGCGGGGCAAAGAACAGATAGCTCGCCACGCCAATGATCACCACCGGCACCACCATCGGCGAAATCACCAAGGCCATGACCAGCGCCTTGCCGGGGAAGTTGCCGCGGGTCAGGCCAATCGCCGCCAGCGTGCCGAAAACCATGGCCAGCACTGTCGCAGCGGGAGCGATGAGCAGACTGTTCTTCAGCGCGCGCATCCACTCATTGGAGTTGAAAAAGTCCTGATACCAGTGCAGCGAGAAACCTTGCAACGGGTAAACCAGAAAGCTGCCGGAGTTGAACGACAACGGGATGATCACCAACACCGGAAGCACCAGAAACAACAGAATCAGGCCGCACAGGATACGCAGCGCGTAATACCAAACGCGTTCCAGCGGCGAGGAATAAGAACTCAACATGGCAATGCTCCTCAGCTCAAACGCAGGCGGCTGGCGCCGACCAGCCAGCTATAGATCAGATAAAGCACGATGGTCGCCAACAGCAGCAAACCGCCCAATGCCGTGGCCATGCCCCAGTTGATGCTGGTATTGGTGTAGAAAGCGACAAAGTAGCTGACCATCTGGTCGTTCGGGCTGCCCAGCAATGCCGGGGTGATGTAGTAACCAATCGCCAGAATGAACACCAACAGACAACCCGCGCCGATCCCGGCATAAGTCTGCGGGAAGTACACCCGCCAGAAACTGGCAAACGGATTGCAGCCCAGTGAAATCGCCGCTCGCATATAAGTCGGCGAGATGCCTTTCATGACGCTGTAAATCGGCAAAATCATGAACGGCAGCATGATGTGCACCATCGAGATGTAAACGCCCACCCGATTGAATACCAGCTCCAGCGGCTTATCGATGATGCCCATGGCCATTAACGCGCCATTGATTAGCCCGCTGGATTGCAACAACACAATCCACGCCGCGACCCGAACCAGAATGGACGTCCAGAACGGCAGCAACACGAGAATCATCAGCAGGTTGCTTTGTCGCGCTGGAAGATTGGCCAACAGATAGGCGAGCGGATAAGCCAGGACCAGACAGATCAGGGTAATCACAAACCCCATCCAGAAGGTGCGCGCAAAAATATCCAGGTAGATCGCTTGATCAGGGGTCGCAGGTGCGACTTCACCAAGATCATCGATCCGGTGGTCAACTGCGGCCAGCAAATAATAGGGGGTGACGTTGCTGGTATTGCGACGGATCACCTGCCAATAGGCCGGATCTCCCCACCGCTCATCCAGTCCTTCGAGTGCATCTTTATAAGAGGCTGGTTCTTCTTTGAACGGCAGCGCACGTGCGGTGCTCGTCAGGAGGCTGCGATAACCGGCCAGCTCCATGTTCAGACGCTTGGACAGATCACCAAGGGTTGAATTTTTGCGGGTTTCCGCCAGGTCCATACTCAGCGCCTTGTAAACAGGCTCCGAGGGCAAGCCCTTACCGTCCCATTTGGCAACTTCGATCACGGTAGTCGGTAGAGCATTAACCACTTCCGGGTTGCCGACGCTCTTGTAGAGCAACGCCACAATCGGTACCAGAAATACCAGCAACAGGAAGATCACCAACGGCGCGATCAATGCCTGGGCCTTCCAGCGGTTAACCCGCTCGGCACGAGCCAGACGTTGCTTCAAGGTAGGGCTGGCGCCTTCAGTCAGGGGCACGGCGATGGCCATAGCGAACTCCGAAATCTTTGAACGAAGGGCGCATTCCCTACTCTAGGGAACGCGCCCGGATCTAACTCAACCAGATGCGCTTACTTGGCAGCCCAAGAGTTAAAGCGCTGCTCCAGCTGCTCACCGTTGTCATTCCAGAACGCCACGTCGATCTGCACCTGATCCTTGATGTTCTCAGGGGTAGTCGGCATGTTCTGCAGGGTTTCAGCGCTCAACAGTTTGACGGCGTCGGTGTTTGCCGGACCGTAAGCGATGTTTTCCGAGAAGGTCTTCTGCTGCTCAGGCTGAAGGCTGTAAGCGATGAACTTCTTCGCCGCCTCGGCATTTTTTGAACCCTTTGGAATGGCCCATGCGTCGAAGTCGTAAACGCCGCCGGTCCATACCACTTTGAGTTTGCTTTCTTTGGCGACCGCGGCGATGCGACCGTTGTAGGCAGAGCTCATGACCACGTCACCCGATTGCAGGAACTGCGGCGGCTGTGCGCCCGCTTCCCACCACTGAATGCTCGGCTTGAGTTTGTCGAGCATCTTGAAGGCGCGGTCCTGACCGTCTTTGCTGGCCAAGACTTTGTAGACGTCTTTTGGCGCAACACCATCAGCCATCAATGCGAATTCCAGGGTGTACTTGGCGCCTTTACGCAGGCCACGCTTGCCCGGGAATTTTTCGGTGTTCCAGAAATCAGCCCAGCCGGTTGGAGCCGAAGCCAGTTTGTCGGCGTTGTAAGCCAGCACGGTAGACCAGACGAAGAAGCCTGCACCGCAATGAGAAATGGCGCCCGGCACGTACTTGGACTTGTCGCCAAACAAGGCCGGATCGAGCTCTTCGAACATGTCTTCGTCGCAGCCGCGGGCCAGCTCAGGCGATTCAACTTCTACGAGGTCCCAGTTAACGCTTTTGGTGTCGACCATGGCTTTGACTTTGGCCATTTCGCCGTTGTACTCGCCAGCGATGATCTTACCGTTGCCCGCCTTTTCCCACGGGGCGTAGAAGGCTTTTTCCTGGGCTGCCTTGTTGGCACCACCAAACGAAATCACGGTCAGGTCAGTGGCGGCCATGGCTTGCGCAGCGCACATCATGCCCAGCGTAATTGCGGTGAGTTTCAAAGATTTGAGCATTTGGTTGTTTTCTCCACGAGCAGTGTTGGTATATGCGTTGTGGGCGATGAATTCGCCTCTGGCTGATGCCTTTTTATTGATAGATCAATGCACGTGCTGCAAGGGATCGAGTGCGCGAACGTGCTCGATTTGCCATCCAATTGGCACAACATCGCCAACACTCAACGCCGGATCCAGCTCGGCGATGGGTTGTTTGACGAAGAAGTCGGTTTTGCCTGCCACCTCTAGGCGCACACGAACGTGGTCGCCCAAATACACAAATTCTGCGACGCGACCGGAGAAACGGTTCACGCAGCTCTCGCTGTTGCCATTCAAACTGATGCGTTCCGGGCGAATCGACAATGTCACGGCGTCGCCGACCTGGCCGACATTGACGGCCAGCGCCTCGACTTTTTCGCCACGTTCCAGCTCAACCACACAACGCTCGCCGTTGTGGCTGAAAAGCTTGCCGTTGAGGCGATTGTTTTCGCCGATGAAGTTGGCAACGAAAGTATTTTTCGGCTCTTCATAAAGATTGCGCGGTGGTGCGATTTGCTGGATTTCGCCTTGGTGAAAAACGGCCACGCGGTCGGACATGGTCAGCGCTTCGCCTTGGTCGTGAGTCACGTAGACCACGGTCACGCCCAGACGCTGGTGCAAATGCTTGATTTCCATCTGCATGTGCTCACGCAGTTGCTTGTCCAGCGCGCCCAGCGGTTCATCCATCAGCACCAGTTGCGGTTCGAAGACCAGTGCGCGAGCCAATGCCACGCGCTGCTGCTGACCGCCGGACAGTTGGGCCGGATAGCGATGAGCGAACGTGCCGAGCTGAACCATGTCCAGTGCACGTTTGACCTTTTCAGTGACATCGGTCTTGCTCATGCCACGCACAGTCAGCGGGAAAGCCAGGTTCTCAGCGACGGTCATGTGCGGGAACAGCGCGTAGTTCTGGAACACCATGCCGATATCGCGCTTGTGCGGCGGCACGTTGTTGATGGCGCGACCCGCCAACAGGATTTCACCGGCCGTTGGTGTTTCGAAACCGGCCAGCATCATCAGGCTGGTGGTCTTGCCGGAGCCGGACGGGCCTAGCAAGGTCAGGAACTCGCCTTTGCGAATATCCAGGTTAAGGTCTTTGACGATAAGGGCTTCGCCGTCGTAGCTCTTCTGCACACCACGGAAGCTGACCAGAACATCATTAGCCCCAGCGCTTGATTCGACGTTGCTCATTACCCACACCTTTGTTTTGTCTGCGTGAGAGCAAGCCTAGTTTAGGCCGCAGGCCGCGCAAATCGGGGGGTAGGAGAGATTGGGGTAGGGATTGCCCTACAGAGATGGCGGGGATAGGTATGTGCAGCTTAAGTTTTTTTGTTGTCTGGGATGACGCTATCGCGAGCAAGCTCACTCCTACAAGGGATCGCGGCCTCCTGTAGGAGTGAGCTTGCTCGCGATGGCTACTTTTCAGGCGACAAAGATGTCGTTTTCAGATCACAACAACTTATGCTCCATCGCATATTTCACAAGATCAGCCAGAGAATGGAGATTCATCTTTTGCATCAGCCGCGCTTTATGCGTGCTGATGGTTTTGCTGCTCAGGTTCAATTGCTGGGCAATATCGTTAACGTTCGCCCCCTGCGCCAGTCGCTCGAATACCGAGAACTCGCGCTCCGACAGCTGTGAATGCAACGGGCGGTTATCGGTCAGCCCCACTTCGAAAACCATCCGGTCTGCCAGGTCCGGGTCAATGTACCGACCGCCAGACGCCACTCTCCGAATCGCGGTCAACAACAACGCCGGGTCGCTGTCTTTGGTGGCATACCCGGCAGCACCGACCTTTAATGCCCTCGCTGCCATCTGCGCTTCATCATGCATCGACAGAACGAGGATCGCGGGTGGATTGCTCAACGCACGGATACGGGGAATCGCCTCCAGACCATTGACGCCCGGCATCGAAATGTCCAGTAGCACCACCTCACACTCCACCTGGCGCAGGGTTTCCAGCAACTGCTCGCCATTGCTGGCCTCACCCACCACGAGCAAGTCCTTGGCCAGGCCAATCAGTTGCTTGATGCCCTCACGCACAATGGTGTGATCTTCGGCTACCAGTACACGAATCACTTCTGTTGCTCCTGCCCGACTTGATACAGCGGAATGTACGCCCGCAAGGTTGTGCCCTCACCTGACTCGCTGTCCAGTTCCAATCTGCCACCGAGCATCAATACCCGTTCACGCATACCGACCAGGCCAAACGAAACAACCTTGCCCTGCGGTTGGACAAAGCCCACGCCGTCATCGGCAATGGTCAGACACATCACACCCTCATCAAGAGTAAGACTCACCTCAACGGTATGCGCCTGGGCGTGACGCATGACATTGGTCAACGCCTCCTGAAGTATGCGGAACATGCCGATCGCCCGCGCATCGCTCAACGCAGGCAGATTATCCGGCACGTCCACCAGGCACGGTATCTGAGTGCGCGCTTCAAAGCGTTGCGCCTGCCATTCGATGGCGGAGGCGATACCGGCATCGAGGATCGGCGGGCGAAGCGCGGTGGCCACATCGCGCACCAACTGGAACAGCTGCGATATCAGGCGTTTCATGCTGTTGAGCCGATCGCGCAAGCCTGGATCAAGATCGGCATAGGCCAACTCACACATGGAGGTTTCCAGCTTCAGCACCGTCAACATCTGTCCCAGCTCGTCATGAACCTCGCGGGCGATACGCGCCTTCTCCTCCTCACGCACGCTTTCGAGGTGTGCGGACAGCTCGCGCAATTGCTCATGGTAACGACGCCGCTCGGTGACGTCGGTGAGGAACACCACCAGATACTCGGACGCCTCGAAGCGTAGAAAACTCAGAGAAACGTCGGCGGGCAGAATACTGCCGTCGGCGCGCACGCAATTGGTTTCGAATGTCTGGGCGATGCCCTCGCGGGAGCGAGCACTTTTCCACAAGCCTAACCAGCGATCCATGTGCAGGGTGGGCTCGAAATCAATCAACGGCCGGTCCACCACACCGCCCGACGCATAGCCCAGCATGGCTTCTGCCGCATGGTTGGCGTAGCGCACCCGACTGTCCCAGTTGACCCAGAGAATGCCTACCGTGCTTTGATCAATGGAAAACTGGGCCAACCTCAACGCTTCTTCGCCCGCCTCGCGCCGGGCCAGGTCTTCGCGAGCCACTAATACATCGCGCTCCAGCGACTGCTGCTGGCGCCGCTGCCAGATCACGATGGCGAAACTGGCCAGTAGCAATACCAGAAGCAAAAGGCAGATGTTCTGCCAGAAGCCCGGTGACTCGCTGGCTTTGACCGCGTTAAGCGGCAACCAGCGCGCATGTAGCTGGTCAAGTTCCTTGGCGGGAATGGCGTGCAGGGCAACACTGATAATTTCCGCCAACTGCGGCACATCCCGTCGGGAGGCAACACGCAGCAGTTGGGGATAACCGATATCGCCGACAATACTCAGCCCGGCAAACTCCGGTTCCCGGGACAACCGGCTGAGCTGCGCCTCATCCAGCACGGCATAGCGTGCCTGCTGGCTGAGCAACAATTGCAGCGCTTGTCGATCCAGTGGCACGCCTTGCAAATTGATGTGTGGATAAGTACTGCGCAGGTAGTCGGCAGTCACGCTGGGCATGCGAATCACCACACGCGTGCGGCTGTCGAGTTTCTCGAGATCCACGACGCCAGAACCATCGCGCTCACCCACCACCAGTTGCGAAACCCGCATGTAGGGGTCGGAAAACAGCCAGAGCCGCAACCCTGCCGGGGTTTGCGTCAAGCCCGGGGCGATATCCACCATACCCTGTGCCAGCGCCTCTTCGAGAGCGGCCTGATCAGGGAAGTTGCGCCATAGCAATTCGGTTTGCAGGCTCTTCGCAAGTAAATTCATCAGGTCAACGTTGGCACCGGAAAGCTGCTGCTGACGACGATCCAGCTGTGCATAAGGCGCTTGCATGACCAGGCCAACACGCAAGGGCCCACGCTGCGCAAGCCACGCTCGCTGCTCGGTCGACAGCGGTGTCCACACGGCAGGTTCCGAGTCAGCGCGGGCCGTAGTATTGAAACTCATCAAGAGCAAGGCCAGACAGCCGATAACTCCAGTGCGCTGCAGAACCATCATAAAGGCCGTTCCCATGTGTTCGATGTAGCCCCTTGAATTGATGCGCCGCTCAAGCATGAGCCTGACAAATCTTTACCAACCCATTAGGCTGCCGGGATAGTTTCTGGCCTGGAATATCCAATGTCCTACACATTTCGCGCAACGCTTCCTTCGCTCTGTCTGGCGCTGATACTACCCTGCGCGTTACCTGTTCTGGCGGCTGATCCTGCCCCTGCAAAAGACCCGGCAACCGAACCCGCCGTCGAACGCGCACCATTGCTACCCCGCACCCAGGAAGACGCGCTGGCCCTGGAGGGGCGCTTGCCGGTTGCTGATCAGCAGCAATTGCAGGCTGGCGAAGACAACTTTCTCGCACTCTGGAAACCTGCAAACACTGACGACCCTAAAGGCGCGGTGATCATTATTCCGGGAGCCGACGAATCAGCCGATTCGCCAGACACAGTAGGCCCCCTGCGTCGCAAGTTTCCAGATATTGGGTGGGCCAGCCTGAGCCTGACCATGCCCGACCAACTCGCTGATTACAGCCAGGCCAGAGAAGCAGAGGCGCCAGCCGAAGCAGGTAACGCTGAAAAGCCTAAAGATGCCGCTCCCAGCGACGCCGATAAAACCGCAGCAGCAGAAAAGCAGGCCGCAGCAGAAACCGCGCGCGCTGCCGCAACCGAAGAGCAAGCCAAGGCCCAGGCTGAACGCATTTTTGCTCGAATCGAAAGCGGCATCAGCTTCGCACAACAGAACAAGGCTCGCAGCATTGTCCTGCTCGGTCACGGCAACGGCGCCTATTGGGCCGCGCGGTACCTGAGCGAGCGCCCGGCACCGTTGGTGCAAAAATTCGCCATGGTCACAGCGCGGGAACCGCAAGACGCAAAACCGCTGCTCACCGAACTGATACCGGGCCTCAAGGTGAAAACCTCTGACTTTATCTATAAAGACGCGACCCAACGAGCAGCGGTTGAACGCCTGCAAGTCAGCAAGCGCACAAAAGGACCGGGTTATAGCCAGATTCCCCTGACCGCAATTCCGGGTAACTTCGCCGCCGAACAGGAACAGATGTTCCGCAGAGTTCGCGGGTGGGTTGAGGCCCAGTGATCATCTGACTGATAACGTCGTGGGACCGGCCGGGCGGCGTTCCGCTTTAGCCGGGAAGGCTGCATGCCTGACGATAGAGATTTGCTGGGTGTACCGACCTCTTCCCGGCTAAAGCCGGCCCACGAGATGAACTTCAGTCTCGATCAAAACCCGCGCCGCGCCTTGATCACCTTATAGGCGTTATGCAAATCCTGGGTGCGGTCCGTTGCGTCGCGCACCTGCAACTGGCTCGCGCCTGAACCGGCCACCTTGTCCGGATGGTGCCGACTGAGCAGACGGCGATAAGCTCGCTTCACATGCGCCGGTTCGGTATCGGTCTGCACCCCCAGTAACTTCAACGCTGCCTGATAATCGCTACTGTCGTTAGCCAGCGGCTTTCGGGGAACCTCATGCTCAGCGGCTAAAGACGCGACTCTGGTTGCAGACCAGCCGAGCCACTTGCCCCACCAGACGATTAGCTCTCGCTCGCCACGTGAAGGGCTACCGTTGGCCCATGCCATGCGCCAGCAAGCACGCAACAACCCCTCAGCCGTATGGGGCTGGGACGCGAGCCGACGCAGGTAACCGCGAAGATTATCCCCCCCATCCTTGCCCCGATTGAAGGCTGCGATAGCCCGACGCTGAGCAGAGTCCCCCATGCCCATACGTTGCATTTCAGCTCGCGCCTGCTGGATATGTTGCTCTACAACCCGCCCGTCCTTTTTCGCAAGCCGCCCCAGCAATACGAACAACAGCTCATCCTCACGCAGCGCCACGGGACCACCCATGCGCTCACGCAGATGCGCCCAGCTTTGCAGCGCCAGACGCCGATCCAATGCCTGTCCCAACAGCGCACCCAGCAAGGCCCCGGGAATACTGGCAATGGCAAACCCAGCTCCGGCACCCAGCAATGTGGTCGGCCAGAGCATTCAGCGACCCGCCGCGAGCAATTGCTCAACTGCCGCGAGGCGCTCGTGGGTCCCTACATCAACCCAGCGCCCCGCGAAATGCTCACCTGTTACCTGTCCCTGATCCATTGCCGCACGCAATAAAGGCGCAAGCTTGAAAGCGCCGTCCTGGCAGCCCGCGAATAACCGTGGATGCAGAATGGCGATACCACTGTAGGTGAGCCGGGTGCCCGCATCGTGGTCGACGCGAACCTGCCCGTCGACCAACGAAAAGTCACCTTCGGGGTGATGCGCCGGGTTGTCGATCAGCACGAGATGAGCCAGACCGGCTAAAGGTACGCGCAGCGCTCTGAAGTCGTAATCGGTCCAGATATCACCATTGACGACGACAAAAGGTTGATCACTCAGCAGCGGCAAAGCACGAAAAATACCGCCGCCAGTCTCTAGAGGTTCACCCTCGGGAGAATACGTAATGCGTAGCCCCAGACGCTCACCGTCGCCCAGATAGTCTTCGATCTGTTGCCCGAGCCAGGCGTGATTGATCACCACGTCATGGAACCCTGAGTCATGCAAGGCACGCAGATGGTACTCAATTAGCGGCACGCCGCCTGCACGAACCAGTGGCTTGGGTGTATGCAGGGTCAACGGGCGCATACGTTCGCCTTTTCCTGCTGCGAGAATCATCGCTTTCATGCCAGCCTCGTCAACACAATCAATGACCTTGTTTTAGTAATGACCTTCATATCCGGAAGCGATTCAAACCGACCCGCCCGCCGGTTGCTGCAAGCTGCTCAGTAAATCGGCCAGTTCAGCCAACTCCGGACGCCGTGCCAACACCGTCTCGATATAGGCGAAAAAGCGTGGGACATCGGCCAGGTAACGGGGTTTGCCGTCACGGTGGCAAATACGGGCGAATATTCCGATGACTTTCAAGTGCCGTTGCACCCCCATCAGATCACTGGCTCGCATAAATGTGTGGAAATCATCCTGCACGGGGATACCCAGATCACGCGCCTTATCCCAATAGTTTTTCAGCCAGCCATGCACTCGCGGCTCAGGCCAACTCAGGAAGGCGTCCTTGAACAAGCACGTCACGTCGTAAGTAACCGGTCCGTACACTGCATCCTGAAAGTCCAGCACCCCAGGATTAGGTTCGCTTTGCATCAAATTGCGAGGCATGAAGTCGCGGTGTACCAACACCTTCGGCTGTGCCAGCGCACTCTCGATCAACAAATCACTGGCCCGCTGCCATTTTGCCAGTTGCTGGTGATCCATCTCGATACCCAAGTGCTTGCGCACATACCACTCGGGGAACAGCTCCAGCTCGCGACGCAGCAAAGCGACATCGTAGCTTGGCAACGGTGCATCCATTGGCAATTGCTGATAAGCCAGCAGCGCATCGATCGCATCGGCAAACAATGCATCGGCGTTCTGTTCGTCAATTACGTCGAGATAGGTTTTTCGCCCCAGATCGTTCAGCAGCAAAAAGCCCTGAGCAAGATCTTCAGCATAAATTTCAGGAACATTAATCCCTGACTTTCTTAACAAATGAGCGATATCTACGAACGGTTTGCAGTTTTCCTGGGGAGGTGGAGCGTCCATCACAATAAAAGTTTGCTCACCACCCTCCCAACGGAAATAACGTCGAAAACTGGCATCACTACTGGCCGCAGTCAACGTGGCCGGGGGTATCGCGCCCCAACCTTGCGCAGAGAAAAGCGCTGGAAGCTGCTCATCGAGCCAAGTTTTCAGGTGTTGCAGGCGTACATCTTGATCTGGCATTGCAAGGGTCTCCGACGGCGCTAGCCGTCAAGCGGGTCATGCTTTATTATCCGACATCTTTTTCAGCCCATCGAGAGGCGTGCGGCCCCCCCGCGGGCAGATGGCGCGCAGGAAGCCCGGATTAATAAGATGGCATTGAAATCCCCCGCGTTTCGTAAAAAATTTCCGTTGCTCGTAACCGGCAGTTTGCTGGCGATGCAACCTCTTGCCACCCAGTTCGCGGTCGCAGCGGAACAGTATGACTGTTCAGTGTCTGCTGCGGGCGCCTGGAATTGTGCGCCGAAGACCAATGCGGTCGAGCTGCCTCCACGTCCAGTGCATAGCACTACGTCGGTCAGCTCCAACGGCACGGTCACCTCGGACAGTAGCTCAACCAGCGAACCAGCCGTGGCCAAGACCCAGTTGGTGACCGAAGCCAAAGGACGCGGTCTCAAATCGCGTAGTGCTGACTACAGCCACCTGGACTGGGTTCCTCGCGAAAGCCTGACACCGGCACAACTGGCGGAAACCGGACCTTACTGTTCCGGGGCCTACGTCGAGCCGATACGTCCTGGCATGGATGACAAGACGCCAATGAAAGATGCGCCGATGTTTATCGGTGCCAAGGCCTCGCGTTATCAGCAAGAAGAACAGATTGCTTCGCTGGCCGGTGACGTCGTCATGCGCCAGGGCAGCATGCAGGTCCAGGCCCAGGAGGCCAACCTGTACCAGGCAGAAAACCGCGGCGAGTTGAGCGGCGACGTGCGTATGCGCGACAACGGTGCTCTTATCGTGGGTGACCGTGCCGAGTTGCAACTCGATACCGGTGAAGCCCAGATCGACAACGCCGAGTACGTGCTGCACAAGTCGAACGTGCGCGGTAACGCGCTGTACGCCAAGCGTGCCGAGAACGCGATCATTCGCCTCAAGGACGGTACGTACACGACGTGCGAACCAAGCAGCAACGCCTGGACGATTAAAGGCAACAACATCACGCTGAACCCGGCCACCGGCTTCGGTACCGCGACCAACGCCACCCTTCGGGTCAAAGACATACCGGTGTTCTACACCCCGTATATCTACTTCCCGATCGATGACCGTCGCCAGTCCGGTTTCCTGCCGCCATCCATTGGCACAAGCAGCGATACCGGCCTCATGCTGGTCACGCCGTACTACTTCAACCTGGCACCGAACTACGATGCCACGCTCTATCCTCGTTACATGTCCAAACGCGGCATGTTGATGGAAGGCGAATTCCGCTACCTGACCAAAACAAGCGAAGGTCAGTTCGGCGGCGCCTACCTGAATGACGATGATGATGATCGTAAGCTGCAAACGGATTACGAAGACACTCGCTGGATGATCAACTGGCAGCACAAGGGCGGACTGGATTCGCGCTGGCTGACCCAGGTTGACTACACCGACATCAGTGACCCGTATTATTTCCAGGATCTGGAAACCAGTCAGATTGGCGTGGAGTCACACGAGTTTCTGAACCAGCAGGGTTCCCTGACCTACCGTGGAGAGACCTTCACGGCACAACTGAACGCTCAGGCTTACAAGCTGGCGACCATTTCGGATATCACCCCTTACAACCGTCTGCCTCAGATCACCTTGAGCGGTTCTCTGCCATACCGCCCATCCGGCTTGCAGTTTGATTACGACGCTGAAGCCGTACGTTTTGACCGGGACCTTGAGACCGGTAATTTCGTCGACAAGGACGGAAATATCGAGCGTCGTCTGGACCAGAACGTTGCAGGTCTTGCGCGAGCCAATGGCGATCGGTTGAACCTTGCTCCAGCTGTCAGCCTGCCGATGAACTGGTCCTACGGTTACCTGACACCGAAACTGAAATACGTTTATACCCAGTACGATCTGGACCTGGACGGCAGAGGCAAGCAAACCTTGCTGGCTGGCGAAGAGTACAGCAGCAGCCAAAGCAGAAGCGTTCCGGTCTTCAGCGTGGACAGCGGCCTGTATTTTGATCGTCAAACCCAGTGGTTTGGCACGAATTACCGCCAGACCCTGGAGCCACGCCTGTTCTATCTGAATGTCCCGGAGAAAGACCAGACCGACATACCGGTTTTCGACACAGCTGAAACCACGTTCAATTACAACTCGCTGTTCCGCGATAACCGTTTTGTCGGTTCCGACCGCATCGGCGATGAGAACAAGTTGTCGTTGGGCGTGACCAATCGCTGGATTGAAGACGACGGTTTCGAGCGTCAACGCTTCAGCATCGGTCAGGCACTTTACTTCGAGGACCGTAAGGTTCAGCTTCCAGGCATCGACTGGAGAACGCGTGACGACGCGCAGGCCAACGTCTCGCCTTATGCGCTGGAGTACTTGTACCGCTTCAACCGCGACTGGCGCTTCAATTCGGACTTCAACTGGGATCCGGATAGCCACAGCACCCGTTCCGGCAGTGCCATGTTCCACTATCAGCCAGAAGACAACGTCAACAAAGTTGTCAACTTCGGCTACCGCTACCGCAATGACCTGGTCCGCTACGACCAGAGCACCGGTCGGTGGAGTGTCGGTGGTGGTGACTACGGCACACCTGGGCAACCGGGCTACGTGAAGGACTACTACAAAATCCAGCAGCACGACTTCTCGGTCATCTGGCCGATCGTGCCGCAATGGAACGCAATCAGCCGCTGGCAGTACGACTACAACCGCAATCGCACGATCGATGCGTTCGGTGGTTTCGAGTACGACAACTGCTGCTGGAAACTGCGTCTGATCAGCCGTTACTGGATCGACTATGACGAGTACAGCCAGGATGCCCCTCAGAATGAGAAAGGCGACCACGGCGTATTCCTACAAATTGTGTTGAAGGGACTTGGTGGCGTTACCGGCGCCAAAGTAGAGAGCTTCCTCGACAAAGGCATCGAAGGTTATCGTGAACGTGAAGACCAAGCTTTCTGATTGTCTGCGCCCGCTGTTGCTGGGCGCATTGTTCCTGGGGACTGCAGCGAATGCTGCAGTTCAACAACTGGACAGCGTGGCAGCCATCGTCGATAACGATGTGATCATGAAGAGCCAAGTGGACCAGCGTGTCCGTGAAGTTCAACAGACCATCGCCAAGCGCGGCTCGGGCGTACCACCCGCCGAGGCACTGCAGCCGCAGGTTCTGGAACGTCTGATTCTGGAAAACCTGCAACTGCAGATGGGTGATCGCTCCGGCATTCGCATCACTGACGAAGAGCTGAACCAGGCAATCGGCACCATTGCTGAACGCAACAACATGAGCGTGGAACAATTCCGCGCCGCGTTGGCCCATGACGGTCTTTCCTACAACGATGCTCGCGAGCAGGTTCGTCGGGAAATGATCATCAGCCGGGTGCGTCAACGCCGCGTGGCCGAGCGTATTCAGGTTTCGGAACAGGAAGTGAAAAACTTTCTCGCATCCGACCTTGGCAAGGCGCAGCTCTCTGAAGAGTTCCACCTGGCAAACATCCTGATCCCTACGCCTGACAGTGC
Organism: Pseudomonas sp. HP_14; assembly: GCF_055283875.1. Classification (NCBI taxonomy): domain Bacteria; kingdom Pseudomonadati; phylum Pseudomonadota; class Gammaproteobacteria; order Pseudomonadales; family Pseudomonadaceae; genus Pseudomonas; species Pseudomonas sp. HP_14. Next base: position 40,725 of record NZ_JBTOQI010000046.1, read on the forward strand.
ATCGTCGGACCAGATTCAGGCTGCTGCCCGTAAAGCTCAGGACCTGTACAGCAAGCTCAAGCAAGGCGCCGATTTCGGTCAGGCAGCCATTGCCAACTCGGCAAGCGAAAGCGCCCTCGAAGGCGGCGACATGGGCTGGCGTAAAGCGGCTCAACTACCGCCTCCGTTCGGTGACATGCTGGGTTCAATGCCTGTTGGCGATGTAACGCCTCCAGCTCGCACCCCAGGTGGTTTCATCATCCTCAAATTGCTGGAAAAACGTGGCGGCCAAGGCCAGGCACAGATGCGCGACGAAGTTCACGTGCGTCATATCCTGATCAAGCCAAGCGAGATCCGCAGTGAAGAAGAGACCCGCCGTCTGGCGCAGAAAATTTACGACCGTATCGAGAGCGGTGATAACTTCGCCGATCTTGCGAAAAGCTTCTCGGAAGATCCGGGTTCGGCGCTCAACGGTGGTGATTTGAACTGGGTTGATCCTAACTCGCTGGTCCCCGAGTTCCGCCAGGTCATGAACGACACGCCGCAAGGCACGTTGTCCAAACCGTTCAAGACAGCCTATGGCTGGCATGTGCTGGAAGTGCTGGGCCGTCGTGCCACGGACGCAACCAACCAGGCTCGCGATCAGCAAGCGCTGACAGTTCTGCGTAACCGCAAGTATGACGAAGAGCTGCAAACCTGGCTGCGTCAGATCCGTGACGAAGCCTACGTTGAGATCAAACTCCCTGGCGCAGCCCAGGCTGCACAGTGAAACCCAAGCGTTTCGCACTGACACCCGGCGAGCCGGCCGGCATTGGTCCTGACCTTTGCCTGCTGCTCGCCACGCAGCTCCAGCCTCACCCCCTTATTGCCATTACCAGCCGCGACCTGCTTACCGAGCGGGCCGCGCAACTGGGCGTGGTTGTTGATCTCATCAGCGTGACACCAGAAGCTTTCCCGGACACCCCGGCGCCTGCTGGCAGCCTTTACGTCTGGGATACGCCACTGCAAGAGCCAGTGGTGGCCGGTCAACTGAACAAGGCCAACGGCGCATTCGTCCTGCAGACCCTCACCCGTGCCGGGCAAGGCTGCGTGGATGGCTATTTCGTCGGCATGATCACGGCCCCTGTGCACAAGGGCGTGATCAACGAAAGCGGTATCGCCTTTTCGGGCCACACCGAGTTTCTGGCTGAGCTGACCCAAACTGAACAAGTTGTGATGATGCTGGCAACGGGTGACTTGCGTGTAGCACTGGTCACCACACACCTACCGTTGCGCGATGTGGCCGACGCGATCACCCCCGAGCGCCTGGAACGCGTCACACGCATCCTGCACGCCGACCTGGTGAACAAGTTTGGCATCGCCCAGCCTCGCATTCTGGTGTGCGGGCTTAACCCTCATGCGGGTGAGAGCGGGCATCTGGGCCGCGAAGAGATCGACATCATAGAACCTGCTTTGGAGCGTCTGCGCAGCGAGGGCCTGGATCTACACGGGCCACTGCCAGCCGACACTCTGTTTACCCCCAAATATCTGAAGCACTGCGACGCAGTGCTGGCGATGTACCACGACCAAGGCTTGCCTGTACTCAAGTACAAAGGCTTCGGGGCTGCCGTCAACGTGACGCTGGGGCTGCCGATTATTCGGACCTCTGTCGACCACGGCACCGCGCTGGATCTTGCAGGCACCGGTAATGTCGACACTGGCAGCCTGCAAGTCGCCCTGGAAACCGCCTATCAGATGGCCGAGACCCATTCATGACCGAGCAATTCCAACACAAGGCGCGCAAGCGCTTCGGACAAAACTTCCTGCATGACGCAGGCGTGATCGACAAGATCCTGCGAGCCATCCACGCGCGCCCGCAAGAGCGTCTGCTCGAAATCGGGCCCGGCCAGGGAGCCTTGACCCAAGGCATACTCGGCAGCGGCGCTCAGTTGGATGTAGTCGAGCTGGACAAGGATCTGATTCCTATCCTGATGCATCAGTTTGGCAATAAGCCCAACTTCAACCTGCATCAGGGCGATGCACTGAAGTTTGACTTTACCAGCCTCAACGCCCCAGACAACAGCCTGCGGGTGGTCGGCAACCTGCCTTACAACATCTCCACGCCGTTGATTTTCCATCTGCTGAACAACGCCAATCTGATCCGCGATATGCACTTCATGTTGCAGAAGGAAGTGGTTGAGCGGATGGCGGCGGTTCCTGGTGGCGGTGATTACGGTCGCCTCTCGATCATGGTCCAATACCACTGCCGGGTTGAACACCTGTTCAACGTAGGTCCAGGCGCTTTCAACCCGCCACCGAAAGTCGACTCAGCGATCGTGCGTCTGGTGCCTCATGAAACCCTGCCACATCCAGCCAAGGATCATCGCCTGCTGGAGCGCGTGGTGCGTGAGGCGTTCAACCAGCGCCGCAAGACACTGCGCAACACGCTCAAACTACTGCTCAGCAGTGATGACATTACCGCCGCTGGCGTAGATGGCAGCTTGCGCCCCGAGCAGTTGGATCTGGCTGCGTTCGTTCGTCTCGCGGACAAGCTGAGCGAGAAATCAGCTCAGGCTTGAGCGTACAGGGCATGTAGATGATCGAAGACTGATTGGTCATTTATCGTTTACATGTCCTAGACTGATTCCACCGGCTTTCCGGTTCTATCCGCATTCGCTTCCAAGGCCTACCGCATGCCCGATTCCCGATACCAGGTCGACGTCAGCGTCGTCACACGTTTCCTGGCAGAGCAGTCCCAACCCGAACACAATCGCTTTGCCTTTGCCTACACGGTTACCGTCCACAACAGCGGCGAGTTGCCCGCAAAGCTGCTGTCCCGGCATTGGGTGATCACCGATGGTGACGGTCAAGTCGAAGAAGTTCGCGGTGAAGGGGTTGTGGGACAACAACCTCTCATCGATGCAGGGCAAAGCCACACCTACAGCAGTGGCACCGTCATGACCACCAAAGTGGGCAATATGCAGGGCACCTATCAAATGCTCGCCCAGGACGGCAAGCGCTTCGACGCAGTAATCGCGCCGTTTCGCCTGGCGGTACCCGGGTCCCTGCACTGATGCCGGTGTATGCCGTCGGCGACCTCCAAGGCTGCCTCGAACCGCTGCAATGCCTCCTGGAACATGTGAACTTCGACCCGGCCAGAGACCAGCTCTGGCTGGTGGGCGATCTGGTGAACCGCGGCCCTCAGTCCCTTGAAACGCTGCGTTTTCTCTACAGCATCCGCGATTCGGTCACTTGCGTATTGGGCAACCATGACCTGCATTTGCTCGCCGCCTCGCGCAATATGGAACGCCTGAAGAAAGGCGACACCCTGCGCGAGATCCTTGAGGCACCGGACCGCGACAACCTGTTGCAATGGGTTCGTCGACAAAAGCTGCTGCATTACGACGCTGGCCGCAACGTTGCCATGGTCCATGCAGGCATACCACCGCAATGGTCACTGAAAAAAGCGATCAAGTGCGCCGCAGAAGTAGAAACCGCCTTGCAGGACGACGGCTTGTATCAGTCTTATCTGGAAGGCATGTACGGCAACGAACCCAGCAAGTGGGACAGCGACCTGCAGGGCGTCACGCGGCTACGGGTGATCACCAACTACTTCACGCGCATGCGTTTCTGCACGAGCGAGGGCAAGCTGGACCTGAAGGGCAAGGAAGGTGTCGACACCGCCCTGCCCGGTTATCAGCCATGGTTCAAACATCCTGAGAGAAAAACCCGCGATGTGAAAATCATCTTCGGTCACTGGGCTGCGCTGGAGGGCCGCTGCGATGAACCAGACGTCTACGCGCTAGACACCGGCTGCGTATGGGGTTCGGCGATGACCATGCTCAACGTTGATACCTTTGAGCGGTATCTGTGCGACTGCGATGACCATGGCAATGCCGAATCAGGGGCGACCCGGACAATCCTGCATGACCCGGCAGGCGTGATCAGGCGTTAAACTCAGCACAATACAATGCAACTGTAGGAGCTGCCGAAGGCTGCGAAGGGTATATCTACTACGCCTTTATTTGCAGCCTTCGGCAGCTCCTACAGAATCAATCCCGGATAAATTCAAAGGAGCCAACCATGACCGAGTTCAAACGCATCCCGCCAGAACAGGCTCAAGCGCTGCGCGAGCAAGGCGCAGTGCTGGTAGATGTTCGTGATCCACAGACTTTCGCCAGCAACCACATTCCCGACTCCCAGCATCTGGATAACCACTCCATTGCCGATTTCATTCGCAATGCCGATCTGGATAAACCAGTAGTCGTAGTCTGCTACCACGGCAACTCTAGCCAGAGTGCAGCAGCCTATCTGGTGAACCAGGGTTTTTCCGACGTCTACAGCCTGGATGGCGGATTCGAGCTATGGCGCAGTACCTTTCCTGCTGAAACCGCTCAGAGCTGACAGAAAATATTTTTATTTCAGTTGATCCCGCGTCCTGCGCGGGTTCGCGTCCTAACTGACGGACGGTCAGGCAGTCTTTCTGTTCATCCCTTCTTTATCTTTCCGATTCCGAACTATCCTTAGCCTCAGGCCATCCGTAATCAGGGGAGAGCCGGTACACCGGCGCGCGGGTCATCGGTAGCTACTTTTATGGTGTTTGGGGGGTAAACGGCATCTGGATTCTCAGCTGCTGCCAACATCGACTGACGATCCGCCGCCGGCTCTACGTATCGAGCGAGGTGACGTCATGAGTATTTTTAGCCACTTCCAACAACGCTTTGAATCGACACGGCAGGAGGAGCTCTCCTTACAGGAGTATCTAGAGCTCTGTAAGCAGGATCGCAGCGCTTATGCGTCTGCGGCAGAAAGACTGTTGCTTGCTATTGGCGAGCCAGAGCTGGTTGATACCTCAACCAACTCCAGGCTATCGAGGATCTTTTCCAACAAGGTCATCCGCCGCTACCCAGCCTTTGCCGACTTCCATGGGATGGAAGAATGCATTGATCAGATCGTCTCGTACTTCCGCCATGCCGCTCAGGGCCTGGAAGAGAAGAAACAGATCCTTTACCTGCTCGGCCCGGTTGGTGGCGGTAAGTCATCGCTGGCTGAAAAACTCAAACAACTGATCGAAAAAGTCCCGTTTTACGCGATCAAGGGTTCGCCGGTTTTCGAGTCTCCGCTCGGTTTGTTCAATGCAACCGAAGACGGTGCAATTCTCGAAGAAGACTTCGGTATCCCGCGTCGTTATCTGAGCACCATCATGTCGCCTTGGGCGACCAAACGTCTGGCTGAGTTCGGGGGCGACATCAGCCAGTTCAAAGTAGTCAAACTCTATCCATCGATCCTTAACCAGATTGCTGTGGCCAAAACCGAGCCTGGCGACGAAAACAACCAGGACATTTCAGCACTGGTCGGTAAGGTCGATATCCGCAAACTTGAGGAGTACCCACAGAACGACGCCGACGCTTACAGCTATTCTGGCGCGCTGTGCCGGGCCAACCAGGGCCTGATGGAATTCGTCGAGATGTTCAAGGCACCTATCAAGGTGCTGCACCCATTGCTCACCGCCACCCAGGAAGGTAACTACAACAGTACCGAAGGCCTGGGCGCGATTCCCTTTACCGGTATTTTGCTGGCCCACTCCAACGAGTCGGAATGGCACAGCTTCCGTAACAACAAGAACAACGAAGCTTTCATCGACCGGATCTATATCGTCAAAGTGCCGTATTGCCTGCGCATCAGCGATGAGATCAAGATCTACGACAAACTGCTGTTCAACAGCTCTCTGTCCAAGGCCCATTGCGCGCCCGACACCCTGAAAATGCTGGCGCAGTTCACCACTCTCTCTCGCCTGAAAGAGCCGGAAAACTCCAACATCTATTCCAAGATGCGCGTCTATGACGGCGAAAACCTCAAGGATACCGATCCAAAGGCGAAGTCGATTCAGGAATACCGCGACAGCGCGGGCGTCGATGAAGGCATGAATGGTCTTTCGACACGTTTCGCGTTCAAGATTCTTTCCAAGGTGTTCAACTTCGATCCACACGAAATCGCCGCCAACCCGGTGCACTTGCTCTACGTGCTGGAACAGCAGATCGAACAGGAGCAGTTCCAGGCTGAAACCCGCGAGCGTTACCTGCGGTTCATCAAAGAGTACTTGGCGCCGCGCTACATCGAGTTCATTGGCAAGGAAATCCAGACCGCGTATCTGGAGTCCTACAGCGAATACGGGCAAAACATCTTCGACCGCTACGTGCTGTACGCAGACTTCTGGATTCAGGATCAGGAATACCGCGACCCGGAAACAGGAGAAATCCTCAACCGCGTAGCCTTGAATGAAGAACTGGAGAAGATCGAAAAACCTGCAGGCATCAGCAATCCGAAGGATTTCCGTAACGAGATCGTCAATTTCGTATTGCGTGCCCGCGCCAACAACAACGGCAAGAACCCGACCTGGCTCAGCTACGAGAAGCTGCGCGTGGTGATCGAGAAGAAAATGTTCTCCAACACCGAGGACCTGCTTCCTGTCATCAGCTTCAACGCAAAAGCCAGCAAAGAGGATCAACAGAAACACAACGACTTCGTTACCAGAATGGTCGAGCGGGGCTACACCGACAAACAGGTACGGCTTCTTTCCGAATGGTACCTACGGGTCCGCAAGTCGCAGTAAGGCAGCTGCAAGCGTCAAGCTACAAGCTGCAAGAACGAAGCACGTGACATCTGACATCCGGGTAATCGCTTCTACTTGCAGCTTGCAGCTCACAACTTGAAGCTCCCCGGAGGGGCCTATGAGCTATGTGATCGACCGACGTCTCAATGGCAAGAACAAGAGCACGGTAAACCGCCAGCGGTTTTTACGGCGTTACCGTGATCACATCAAAAAAGCAGTCGAAGAAGCGGTCAGCCGCCGCTCCATTACCGACATGGAACACGGCGAACAAATCAGCATTCCCGGTCGCGATATAGACGAACCGGTGCTTCACCATGGTCGGGGCGGCAAACAGACCGTGGTCCATCCCGGCAATAAAGAATTCACCTCGGGGGAGCACATCGCCCGACCACAAGGTGGCGGCGGGGGCAAAGGGCCGGGCAAAGCCAGTAACTCCGGCGAAGGCATGGATGAGTTCGTATTTCAGATCACTCAGGAAGAGTTTCTGGAATTCATGTTCGAAGACCTCGAACTCCCCAATCTGGTCAAACGCAACCTGACCGGCACAGACACCTTCAAAACCGTACGCGCGGGCATCAGCAACGAGGGCAACCCCTCGCGCATCAATATCATCCGCACCCTGCGTTCCGCTCACGCGCGTCGCATTGCCCTGTCCGGCAGCAGCCGCGCCAAACTCAAAGAAGCGATCCGCGAGCTGGATCGCCTCAAACGTGAGGAGCCGGATAACTTCGGCGATATTCAGGAGCTGGAAGTCGAAGTCGATCGCTTGAAAGCCCGCATCCGACGAGTGCCGTATCTCGACACCTTCGACCTCAAATACAACCTGCTGGTCAAACAGCCCAACCCCAGCTCCAAAGCAGTGATGTTCTGCCTCATGGACGTGTCGGGCTCCATGACTCAAGCCACCAAAGACATCGCCAAACGCTTCTTCATCCTGTTGTACCTGTTCCTCAAGCGTAACTACGACAAGATCGAAGTGGTCTTCATCCGTCACCACACCAGTGCTCGGGAAGTCGACGAGGAAGAGTTCTTCTACTCAAGAGAAACCGGCGGCACCATCGTGTCCAGCGCCTTGAAGTTGATGCAGGAAATCATGGCTGAGCGCTACCCCACTAACGAATGGAATATCTACGCCGCTCAGGCATCGGACGGCGACAACTGGAATGACGACTCTCCCATCTGCCGCGACATCCTGATCAAACAGATCATGCCGTTTGTGCAGTACTACACGTACGTGGAAATTACCCCACGTGAACATCAAGCCTTATGGTTCGAATACGAACGTATCGGTGAAGCATTCGCCGACACGTTTGCCCAGCAGCAGCTGGTCTCTGCCGGTGATATCTATCCGGTATTCCGTGAACTCTTCCAGCGCAGGTTAGTGACATGACCGCTAGAGAGCAGAAGCGCCAACCCCTCTCCACGGGTTCAGAGTGGACGTTCGAACTCATTCAGGCCTACGACCGCGAGATCAGCCGTATCGCGGAGCGCTATGCGCTGGATACCTATCCCAACCAGATTGAAGTGATCACGGCTGAACAGATGATGGACGCCTATGCGTCAGTGGGGATGCCGCTGGGCTATCACCATTGGTCCTACGGTAAACACTTCCTGAGCACCGAGAAATCCTACACTCGCGGCCAGATGGGTCTGGCATACGAGATCGTCATCAACTCCGATCCTTGTATCGCTTACCTGATGGAAGAGAACACCATCTGTATGCAGGCACTGGTAGTTGCCCACGCTTGCTATGGGCACAACAGCTTTTTCAAAGGTAACTACCTGTTCCGCACCTGGACCGACGCCAGCTCGATCATTGATTACCTGGTGTTTGCCAAGCAGTACATCATGCAATGCGAAGAGCGCCATGGTATCGATGCGGTCGAAGACCTGCTCGACTCCTGTCACGCGCTGATGAACTATGGCGTCGACCGTTACAAGCGCCCTTACCCCATCTCTGCCGAAGAGGAACGTCGTCGCCAGAAAGACCGGGAAGAGCATCTGCAGAAACAGATCAATGACTTGTGGCGCACCATCCCGAAAAACGCCGACAAAAACAGCAAGGAAGATAACGCTCGTTTCCCCGCTGAACCGCAGGAGAACATCCTTTACTTCATTGAAAAACATGCCCCGCTGCTGGAGCCATGGCAACGAGAAGTGGTGCGCATCGTGCGCAAGATTGCCCAGTACTTTTATCCTCAGCGCCAGACTCAGGTCATGAACGAAGGCTGGGCAACGTTCTGGCATTACACCTTGATGAACGACCTGTATGACGAAGGCCTGGTCACTGACGGTTTCATGATGGAGTTTCTGACGTCGCACACCAGCGTCATTTATCAACCGGGCTTCGATAGCCCCTACTACAGCGGCATCAACCCTTATACGTTGGGTTTCGCCATGTACCGCGATATCCGGCGGATGTGCGAAGAACCCACGGAAGAAGATTACCGCTGGTTCCCCGAACTGGCCGGCACTGACTGGCTGACGGCGGTGAAATTCGCCATGAGCAGCTTTAAAGACGAGAGTTTCATCCTGCAATACCTGTCACCCAAAGTCATTCGGGATCTGAAGCTGTTCAGCATCATGGACGACGATCAGAAAGACGACCTGCTGGTACCTGCCATTCACGATGAGCCCGGCTACCGCATCATTCGCGAAACCCTGGCGGCGCAGTACAACCTGGGTAATCGCGAACCCAACGTGCAGATTTACAGCATTGATCGCCGAGGTGATCGCTCGCTGACTCTGCGCCATCAACAACACGACCGCAAACCTCTCGGCGACTCCACTGATGAAGTCCTCAAGCATCTGCATAGGCTATGGGGCTTTGATATCCATCTGGAAACGCTACAAGGCGATCAGGTAATGAAAACTCATCACGTTCCCCCTAAAAGCGAGCATGCCGACAGTGAATATCCCAGGCTTGATCTGGCGGTAGTGCATCTTTAACAGCATGGCCTCATGAGGTAATTGTTTAGCACCCCATGACTATTGATTCGGTTTTACCTCCGCAGGAGCGGCACAAGGTTTATCCTGTCGCGCTTACGGAGGTTTTTTATGCAAATTTATAAAGTCGGTGGCGCCGTGCGCGACCGTCTGCTGGGCAAACCGGTTACCGACGTTGATTGGGTAGTGGTCGGCGCGACCACTGAAGATATGCTGATCAAAGGCTATCGCCCGGTCGGCACGGACTTCCCGGTTTTCCTTCATCCGCTGACGGGCGAGGAATACGCTTTGGCCCGTACCGAACGCAAAAGCGGACGCGGTTACGGCGGCTTCGTTTTTCATGCCAGCCCTGACGTTACTCTCGAAGATGACTTGATTCGTCGCGACCTGACGATCAACGCCATAGCCGAAGACAAGGAAGGCAATCTGACCGACCCCTACGGTGGCCAGCACGACCTTGAAGCTCGGGTTTTACGCCATGTTTCACCCGCGTTCGCCGAAGATCCACTCCGTGTTCTGCGTGTTGCACGCTTCGCCGCACGATACGCACCGGATGGTTTCAGCGTCGCACCTGAGACGCTGGAGCTGATGCGCCAGCTCAGTGAGTCGGGCGAGCTGGATGCGCTGACGCCGGAGCGCAGCTGGAAAGAAATTTCTCGGGCCCTCATGGAAAAGCAGCCGCAGGTGTTCATTCGCACATTGCGCGACTGCGGCGCCCTCAAGGAGCTTCTGCCGGAAGTGGATGCGCTGTTTGGCGTTCCGCAACCCGCTGCCCACCACCCGGAAATAGACACCGGCGAGCATGTATTGAGTGTGCTGCAGCAAGCGGCCATTCACGAGCAACCACTGAGCGTACGCTGGGCGTGCCTGTTACACGACCTGGGAAAAGGCCTGACGCCTGAGGCCGACTGGCCAAAGCATATTGCCCACGAACACACTGGCCTGCGCCTGATCAAAGCCGTAAATATCCGCTTTAAAGTGCCACGCGACTGCCAGGAACTGGCACTGCTGGTTGGCCAATACCACACCCATGGCCACCGGGCTCTGGAGCTGAAGCCTTCAACCGTGCTTGATCTGCTGCAAAGCTTCGATGTATATCGTCGGCCACAGCGCTTTGAAGACTTCATCATTGCGTGCGAAATGGACGCCCGAGGCCGACTCGGTTTTGAGCAGCGCGATTACCCGCAAGCCGAGTACCTGCGCGGCGCGGCTGAAGCGGCGCGAGCGGTCTCGGTGCAACCGCTGATCGAGAAGGGCTTCAAGGGTCAGGAGTTGGGCGAAGCACTCAAAGCCGAGCGCCTGGACGCGTTGAAGGTTTACAAGGCGCAGTACAACAACTGAGCAGCAGGACTTGAACCGGATTGAATTCGCTCCCACAGGTTTTGGTGAACCGTTGGAGCGAGGCGTGCCCGCGAATGCGTTCGATGTGATCTCTCAGGCAAGCCGCGTCATTGCTCTCTCGCGAACAAGGTGGGGCGCCACCCCGGTCGCTCCCGCAATTTCTCAGCTCTTGCCTAGCAAACTCTGCGGGGTCAGCTGGTTGCCCCGCCACTCAAACGCAACCGGCCACAGCTGTTGCTCAATCTGCGCGCGCGCCCAAAGCTGCTCGAAAGAAGCGCCAGCCTCAGGGTGCACACGATCCGGCGCAATCAGCGACAGCGGCCAAAGCACAAACGCGTTTTTGAGAATTTCGGCGCGAGGCAGAATCAATCCGTCGAAGTTACCCACCTGATCGCCATACAACAGCACGTCGATATCCAGCGGCAAGCCCTTGCGGTCCGGTGCGTAGCGACCGTTGTCGGCCTCGATGAATTTCAGTCGGCGGTCCAGTTCCATCAACGGCAGCTCGGTAAAACCGGTCACCACCAGATTGAAGAACAGGCCACTCTTGATCCCGACCGGCTGGCTCTCGAACACCGCCGAGCAGGTCATTTCACTGACAAACCCGTCCAGCGCTTCGAGCCCGGCAACCAGATGCTTTTCGCGCTCTATGTTGCTGCCCAGGCCGAGATAAACCCGTGTCAGCGACATCCGCGCTCGATCTCCACACCCACACCCTTGGCGGCCGCAACGGCACCGGGCTTGGTCAGTTTCAGGTGCAGCCAGGGAATCTGAAACTCGCTCATCAGGACTTCAGCCAGACGCTCAGCAAAGGTTTCCACCAACTGAAACTGCGCCTTGTCGGCAAAGTCCAGGATGCGCGTGGACACGCTCGCGTAGTCGAGCGCCTTGCTCAGGTCATCGCCTGCCGCAGCGGGCCGGTTATCCCAGGCAAAACTCAGGTCCAGGCGCAGGCACTGGCGAATGCCCCGCTCCCAGTCGTAAGCACCGATAACGGTATCGACTTCCAGACCCTCAATGAACACTCTGTCCAAGCACCACTCTCCACTGCACGACAAGGGCGCGATGCGCCGTTAGAATCAGGGCTTCCCAGCCCGGAATAGTTAGCATGTTTTGGTTACTGGCGATTTTCGCCTACCTGCTTGGCTCACTGTCCTTCGCCATACTCTTGAGCCGCCTCACTGGCAGCCCGGACCCGCGCGCCAGCGGCTCTGGCAATGCAGGCGCGACCAACATGTTGCGTCTGGCCGGCAAAAAGCTCGCGATCCTGACTCTGCTTGGCGACCTGTGCAAAGGCTTGCTGCCCGTACTGATCGCCAGTCTCGCAGGGATGGACCCGCGGGAGCAGGCCTGGATCGGGCTCTGCGCGGTACTGGGCCATCTGTTTCCGCTCTACTTTCGCTTCCGGGGCGGCAAGGGTGTTGCCACCGCTGCGGGTATGTTACTTGGGCTTTACCCCCCCGCAGCCGCTCTGGCAATCTGCGTCTGGGCACTGGTGTTCTACCTGACCCGTACCAGCTCGATCGCGGCGCTGATCGCAACGCCGATGACCCTGCCGCTGCTCGCCTGGCAAGAGCCTCGGGCATTACTGCCGATGACCCTGCTCACACTGCTGATCGTCTGGCGTCACCGGGGCAATCTACGCGACCTGTTTGCGGGGCGCGAACGGCATTTTTGAATCACACAGGTGAATCCACCTCACGTTGCAGCCTACAAACCCTGCAACAGCTCCATCGGCCAACGCGCCTGGACACTGATGCTCAAGTCCTCTTTCTGACCTGCCTGCAACCGCTGGCATCCCGCGAAAGCGATCATTGCGCCATTGTCGGTGCAGAACTCGGGACGAGCATAGAAAACATGGCCGTTTAGCTCGCCCAGCATCTTCTCCAGCGAGGTGCGCAGGGACTTGTTGGCGCTCACACCGCCCGCAATCACCAAACGCTTCATCCCGGTCTGTTTCAATGCCCGCTTGCACTTGATGGTCAGAGTCTCTACCACCGCCTGCTGGAAGGCCAGAGAGATGTCGCAACGAGTCTGCTCGCCGTCGTCCCCAGCGCTCTGGCATTGCTGCCAGGTCGTCAGCGCGGAAGTTTTCAAGCCACTGAAGCTGAAATCCAGACCGGGACGGTCAGTCATGGGACGCGGGAACACGAAACGCCCCGCGACACCTTTGATTGCACGTGCCGCAATTTCAGGCCCGCCTGGATACTGCATGCCCATCATTTTTGCGGTTTTGTCGAATGCCTCACCAGCGGCGTCATCCAGTGTCTCGCCCAACAGCTCATACAAGCCGATACCGTCGACCCTGACCAATTGCGTATGACCACCAGAAACCAACAAAGCGACGAACGGGAACTCGGGAGGCTGCGCTTCAAGCATCGGCGCCAACAGGTGGCCTTCCATATGATGCACACCCAGTGCCGGAATGTCCCACGCAAACGCCAACGCCTGAGCGCACGACGCGCCGACCAGCAATGCGCCTACAAGGCCCGGCCCTGCTGTGTATGCAATGGCATCTATATCGGTCGCCACCGTGCCCGCATCGGTCATGACCTGACGGATCAGGGGCAGCATGCGTTTGACGTGATCACGCGAAGCAAGCTCCGGCACCACACCGCCATAAGCGCGATGCAGGTCGATCTGACTGAACAAAGCGTCGGCCAGCAGCCCACGCTCACTGTCGTAGAGCGCGACGCCGGTTTCGTCGCAAGAGGTTTCTAATCCCAGTACTAGCATGGGTTTGCGCCTTGTAGAGGCTGAATTCGAAGGCGCGCATAATAGTCGCCACCCGCTATGCCGACCAGCGGTTTTCGATCAGAGGCTTTGCATTCCTCTCAATGAGGGGTTAACATCCGCAACCCTTAAAAACCGACGTACTTATGTGCAGTCTTTGCACGAGACGTTGACCCCGGTAATGAATGAAGGTAGCTCTGGATGCCAGCCGTCAAAGTTAAAGAGAACGAACCCTTCGACGTAGCTCTGCGTCGTTTCAAGCGCTCCTGCGAAAAAGCCGGTGTTCTGGCTGAAGTTCGTAGCCGCGAATTTTACGAGAAGCCTACTTCTGAGCGTAAGCGTAAAGCAGCAGCCGCTGTTAAGCGTCACGCCAAGAAAGTACAGCGCGAACAGCGCCGCGCCGTTCGTCTGTATTAATTTACAGACGTCTGTCGCAAGCTTCTGCAATGCCCGGCCTCAAAGCCGGGCTAGCGGCAGTTAAGGCAAAGCATAAAGCTACATTGAAGAAGAACACTGGCACGCACATGCGCACCAGCCACTTCCTCGAAGCACGTCCAGCCTGAGATTCAGGCCACGTTGATCACGTCATCATGACGAACGCATCAAGGTGAATGACGAGTATGCCTTGATGATCTTCGCAAGAAGTTCAGCCAAGGCTGCGTCGCCCTCGACACGCTGAGCATCGCGAATAGTCCGCAAAACGGTATTCGATTTGCTACAAACAGCAACACGCTTCAAAGCCGCCACTGCCTGATTTCAATTGCCTGATGTTTACAGCAGGCCACGGGTAGATTGCTGGCAGCTACCATTCCAGATGATGATAAGCAGCCGCGCTGAGACTAGGTTGTGCATGCCTCAATGGCATTACAGAAAGGTCAGCGGCAGCCGTTACATTCTGGATTCGCCACGATCTGCATGGCGGAACGCTTGATATGAGAACGATATGGCCGGGCTGATTCCCCAAGGCTTCATTGACGACCTACTGAACCGCACCGACATCGTCGATGTTGTCAGCTCACGTCTGCAACTGAAGAAAACCGGGAAGAACTTCAGTGCCTGCTGCCCGTTCCATAAAGAGAAAACTCCGTCCTTCAGCGTCAGCCCCGATAAACAGTTCTATTACTGCTTTGGCTGCGGCGCAGGTGGCAATGCCCTCGGCTTCATCATGGACCATGACAATCTGGACTTCGTCCAGGCCGTCGAGGATCTGGCGAAGTCTGCGGGCATGGAAGTCCCTCGAGAGCAGGGTGTAAAAGGGCAAAAGCCACGACAGCCTGTGGATTCGCCACTCTACCCGCTGCTCACCGCTGCCGCCGAGTTTTACCGCCTGGCATTGAAAAACCATCCCACGCGCAAAGCAGCAGTGGAATACCTGAAAGGTCGCGGCCTTTCCGGCGAAATAGCCCGGGACTTCGGTCTTGGCTTTGCGCCACCCGGCTGGGACAACCTGCACAAACATCTGAGCAGCGACACGCTCCAGCAGAAAGCGATGATTGATGCAGGGCTGCTGATCGAAAACGCCGAAACCGGCAAGCGCTACGACCGCTTCCGTGATCGGGTGATGTTTCCGATCCGTGACAGCCGTGGCCGCGTCATCGCCTTTGGCGGACGAGTACTGGGCGACGACAAACCCAAGTACCTGAACTCGCCGGAAACACCGGTCTTCCATAAAGGCCAAGAGCTCTACGGTCTTTTTGAAGCGCGAAAATTCAATCGAAGCCTCGATGAAATCATCGTTGTTGAAGGCTATATGGACGTCATTGCCCTTGCTCAGCAAGGCCTGCGCAATGCCGTCGCCACACTGGGCACCGCGACCAGCGAAGAGCACTTGAAACGCCTGTTCAGGGTCGTACCCAACGTACTGTTCTGTTTCGACGGAGACCAAGCGGGTCGTAATGCAGCATGGCGCGCGCTGGAAGCAACACTTTCCAGCCTGCAGGACGGGCGCCGCGCACGATTTCTGTTTCTGCCTGAAGGCGAAGACCCGGACACCCTGGTTCGCGCCGAAGGCACTGACGCGTTCAAGGCACGCATTCATCAGCATGCCCAGCCACTGGCCGACTACTTCTTCGAGCAGTTGACCAAAGAAGCCGACCCGCGCTCGCTGGAGGGCAAGGCCCACATGGCCACCCTCGCCGCACCGCTGATCGACAAGGTACCCGGCGCCAACTTGCGCACGCTGATGCGCCAACGATTGACACAAATAACCGGCCTGACCAACGAAAACGTCAGCCAGCTGGTGCAAAACGCACCAGCAGAAGCGCCCCCGAGCTACGACCCCGGTTTCGATTATGACGCCATGCCCGACTACGCTGACTACCAGCCACAGGGCGGATACGAAGCGCCCCAGCAAGAATGGACGCCGAAAAAATCCGGTGGTCAGGGCCAGAAAAAGTGGGAAAAGAAGCCGTGGGACAAAAAAGGTAAGCGCGGAGATGATGAACCACGTGCCCCGCGCACGCCGACGACCGTCGAACCACCAACGTTAACGGCGTTGAGAACACTTCTGCATCACCCGGAGCTGGCCGAGAAAGTCGAAGATGCCAGCCACTTTGCGGCAGAAGATCACACTTATGCGCAGCTATTGGTCGCTTTGCTTGAAGCTTTGCAAAAAAATCCGAAGCTGCGCTCGCTGCAACTGATTGCCCGCTGGCACGGCACCGAACAAGGCCGATTGCTACGAGCATTAGCGGAAAAGGAATGGTTGATCTCGGCCGATAACCTTGAACAACAGTTTTTCGACACTATAACTAGGTTATCCGCCCGCCAACGCGAGCGCAGCCTGGAGCAATTAATCAGGAAGGAACGCCAGTCAGGCCTGGACGCAGAGGAAAAACTTCTGCTGCTCAAGCTGTTAAATCGGAATGTTCCTGCACAAACCCCGACCTCAACTGGCGCGTGAGGTCATAGCTCGGGTATAATCCTCGGCTTGTTTTTTGCCCGCCAAGACCTTCAGTGGATAGGGTGTTATGTCCGGAAAAGCGCAACAGCAGTCTCGTATCAAAGAGTTGATCACCCTGGGTCGTGAGCAGAAGTATCTGACTTACGCAGAGGTCAACGACCACCTGCCTGAGGATATTTCAGATCCCGAGCAGGTGGAAGACATCATCCGCATGATTAACGACATGGGGATCCCGGTACACGAGAGTGCCCCGGATGCGGACGCCCTGATGCTGGCCGACGCCGATACCGACGAAGCAGCCGCAGAAGAAGCGGCCGCAGCGTTGGCAGCGGTTGAGACCGACATTGGTCGCACCACTGACCCTGTGCGCATGTATATGCGTGAAATGGGCACGGTCGAGCTTCTGACCCGTGAAGGCGAAATTGAAATCGCCAAACGTATCGAAGAAGGCATCCGTGAAGTGATGAGCGCAATTGCGCACTTCCCTGGCACGGTTGACCACATTCTCTCCGAGTACACCCGTGTTACGACGGAAGGCGGTCGCCTGTCTGACGTACTGAGCGGCTACATCGACCCGGATGACGGCATTGCGCCGCCAGCTGAAGTCCCGCCGCCTGCCGACCCGAAAACAGCCAAGGCTGCCGAAGGCGACGACGACGAGGAAGAGAAGGACGAATCTTCTGACGACGAAGAAGAAGTCGAAAGCGGTCCTGATCCAATCATCGCCCAGCAGCGTTTCGGTGCAGTTTCCGATCAGATGGAAATCACCCGCAAGGCTCTGAAAAAGCATGGTCGCGACAGCAAGCAGGCAATTGCCGAGCTGGTTGCGCTGGCTGAGCTGTTCATGCCGATCAAACTGGTTCCTAAACAGTTTGAAGGTCTGGTCGAGCGTGTTCGTAGCGCACTTGAGCGCTTGCGTGCTCAGGAACGCGCCATCATGCAGCTGTGTGTACGTGATGCACGTATGCCGCGCGCCGATTTCCTTCGCCAGTTCCCAGGCAACGAAGTCGACGAAAGCTGGACTGACGCACTGGCTAAAGGCAAAAGCAAATACGCTGAAGCCATTGCCCGTCTGCAGCCTGATATTCAGCGTTGCCAGCAAAAGCTGACCGCGCTGCAGACCGAAACCGGTCTGACAATTGCTGAAATCAAGGACATCAACCGTCGCATGTCGATCGGCGAGGCCAAAGCCCGTCGCGCGAAGAAAGAGATGGTTGAAGCGAACTTGCGTCTGGTTATCTCGATCGCCAAGAAGTACACCAACCGTGGCCTGCAATTCCTCGATCTGATCCAGGAAGGCAACATCGGCTTGATGAAGGCGGTGGACAAGTTCGAATACCGTCGCGGTTACAAGTTCTCGACTTACGCCACTTGGTGGATCCGTCAGGCAATCACTCGTTCGATCGCCGACCAGGCACGCACCATCCGTATTCCGGTGCACATGATCGAAACGATCAACAAGCTCAACCGTATTTCCCGGCAGATGTTGCAGGAAATGGGTCGCGAACCGACCCCGGAAGAGCTGGGCGAACGCATGGAAATGCCTGAGGATAAAATCCGTAAGGTATTGAAGATCGCTAAAGAGCCGATCTCCATGGAAACCCCGATCGGTGATGACGAAGACTCCCATCTGGGCGACTTCATCGAAGACTCGACTATGCAGTCGCCAATCGATGTCGCTACGGTTGAAAGCCTGAAAGAAGCCACTCGCGAAGTTCTGTCAGGCCTTACCGCCCGCGAAGCTAAAGTTCTGCGCATGCGCTTCGGTATCGATATGAATACCGATCACACGCTGGAAGAAGTGGGCAAACAGTTCGACGTAACCCGTGAGCGTATTCGTCAGATTGAGGCGAAGGCTCTGCGCAAGTTGCGCCACCCGACAAGAAGCGAGCACTTGCGCTCGTTCCTCGACGAGTAAGCAAGACAAGCTGCACACAAAACCCCCGGCCCTGCTGGGGGTTTTGCATTCCGGATCAAAAATTTTCAACTTCGAGTGACGGTTTTCTCAGTACGGCTACACTCTGTCTAATTGCTATCCGCCATCATGAGGCTGCCATGATTCGCCTGCCGGCCATTCTTTTTGTTTTCGCCGTAGGCTCCCCGGCAACCGCCCACACAGAGGATTTCTCTGCATTTGCGCAAAAGCTGACGTTTGCTCCCCACACCCACGGTTTTAGTTCCGGATCCATAACGGGAGCTTTGCTTGTGGGGTCTGCAGAGACAATGACCCAGTCAGAACCTGGACGCGCAAGCAGCCAATCGGGCGCACAACTTACACCCCTGGAACCAGAACCGGACTTCAAACAAACAGCCGATAGCACATCGTTCAGGGAGACCTTTCTGCTTTACGGCTTACCCGGTCTGTTGCTGCTCTGCACCGTTCTCATCATCGTGATTCGCGTTAATCGCCAGCTTAGCTCCGAAATAACACGGCGTATGGAACTGGAACAGCAACTGCGAAGCAGCGAGTACCACTATCGCGGCATGGTTGAAAGCCTGTCTGCTATTGCCTGGGAGGCCACTCCGGGAGATTACAGCTACAACTACGTGTCACCTCAAGCCGAGAGCTTACTGGGTTATCCGCTCCAACGATGGCGAGAGCCAGGCTTCTGGCGCAGCATCGTCCACCCTCAGGATCTGCAAAAAACAGAGGCACTGTGCAACCACGCGGCCAAGGCCGGTAACGATCACAGCGTGGACTACCGAGTCATCAGTGCTGACGGCAGAACGCTCTGGGTGCGCGACATTGTCAGCCTTATAAAGCGCGGTCGCGAACCCGTCATGCGCGGGTTGATGATCGACATCAGCGAAACCAAGCAAATCGAAGAAGCCTTGCGACTCTCAGAAGGCAAGTTCGCCTCTGTTTTTGCTCAATGTCCGGACATCCTGTTGATAGCCAGCCTGGTCGATGGGACCGTTCTGGAAGCGAACACCGCATTTGTCGAGCAAATAGGCTTGCCGGTGGAGGACATCATTGGCAGGACGCCCACCGAACTCGACGTCTGGGGCGTTCCCGGTGTAGGCCCCGGGATGCTGGAGCGACTTCAGAAAGGCAGTATTCGCAACCTTGAGATGCCATTTCGACGACGAGACGGCCGCACATTCTCCGGACTTGTCTCTGCCGAACCTTTTGATCTGGACTCCACTCCAGCCGTGGTCGTAGTGGTTCGCGATATCACCCAGCTCAAACAGGCTCAGCAACAACTTCAGCTGTCTGAAGAAAAATTCGCCAAGTCATTCCACGCATCCCCTGACGGCCTTCTGATAACTCGACAGCGCGACGGCCTGCTTGTTGAGATCAACGAGGGGTTCATTCGCATGACCGGCTACGACAGCGCCGCCTCGCTTGATCAGTCCACGGTGGACCTGGGGATCTGGGCCAACCTGAACGATCGCGGCAAACTCCTGGAGCTGCTGAACCGCGACGGTTTCGTCCGTGATTTCCGCAGCCACATCAGACGCAAGGACGGCCAGATCAGGCTGTGTGAAATCTCGTCACGTCCGCTGCTTATTGCTGGCGAAGATTGCATGCTGACCATTGCCCGAGACATTACCGAACGCCATCAAATGCAGGAAAAGCTGCAACTGGCCGCCACCGTTTTCGAAAGTACCGCCGAAGGTGTTCTGATTACCGATACCCGCCAGCGTATCAACGCTGTCAACCGCGCATTTAGCGAGATCACCGGCTACAGCGAGCAGGAATCCCTCGGGCAGACCCCTCGCCTGCTCGCTTCAGGCCTGCATGACAGCGCGTTCTATGCCGCCATGTGGTACCAGTTGACAGCAGAAGGACATTGGCAGGGAGAAATCAGCAACCGACGCAAGAACGGGGAGGTTTACCCAAGCTGGCTGACGATCAGCGCGGTACGAAACAAGGAACAGTTCATTACCCACTTCGTTGCGGTGTTCGCCGACATCTCCAGCCTCAAGCATGCTCAGGCACGCCTCGACTATCAGGCTCATCACGACCCGCTCACGGGGCTCCCCAACCGCACGCTGTTCGAGAGCCGCCTGCAAGCCGCCCTTCTCCACAGCCTGGAATCCAATAGCCTCGGCGCAGTCCTGTTTCTGGACCTTGACCGCTTCAAACACATCAACGACAGCCTGGGCCATCCCGTCGGCGACCTGCTGCTCAAAGGGATCGCGCAACGCCTCAAGGAGAACCTGCGCGATATCGACACCGTGGCGCGCCTGGGGGGAGATGAGTTCATTATTCTGCTGCCTGGCCTGCTGCATCCTAGTGATGCGGAAGCCATCGCGACAAAAATATTGATCTGTTTTACTGCACCGTTCCAGGCGGGCGAACATGAGTTTTTCATGAGCGCCAGCATCGGTAGCTGCCTGTTCCCCACAGATGGTCAGGATGTGGCTACCGTCGTGAAAAACGCCGATGCCGCGATGTACCGCTCCAAGGCCAAGGGCCGCAATCGCGTCGAAAGCTATACGGAAGACCTCACCTCCCAGGCCAGTGCCCGGATAGCCCTGGAGCATGAGTTGCGCAGAGCAATGGAGCGTAATGAATTCAGCCTCTGTTATCAGCCGAAAATCAGCCTGATCAGCCAACGACTGGTCGGCGCAGAAGCCTTGATTCGCTGGGCGCACCCCACTCTCGGCGAAGTGCCACCGGAGCACTTCATTCCATTGGCAGAAGAGAACGGCATGATTCTGCAGATTGGCGACTGGGTACTTGAGCAGGCCTGTCTGCAAATGCACGAATGGAACAAACGCTATGCACCTTTCGGCGCGCTGTCGGTGAATCTGGCGGGCGCACAGTTGCGGCAGCCGAACCTCTTGGCGCGTATCGAGCAACTGCTCTCGGATTACCACCTTGCCCCTGACTGCCTGCAACTGGAGATCACCGAAAACTTCATCATGAGCCAGGCAGAAGAAGCGCTGGCTGTGCTGCACAAGCTCAAGGCACTTGGTGTACAGCTGGCTATCGACGACTTCGGTACAGGCTACTCGTCCCTCAGCTACCTGAAACGTTTACCGCTGGACATCCTGAAAATCGACCAGTCATTCGTGCGCAGCCTGCCCGATGACCCGCACGACGTAGCCATCGTCCGCGCCATTATTGCGCTGGGCCGCAGCATGCAACTGACCGTCATTGCCGAAGGCGTGGAGAACAACGAACAGCAGCAATTCCTGGCCAATGAAGGCTGCGAACAGATCCAGGGCTACATCGTCAGCCTCCCCCTCCCGCCCGATGAATTCAGCACGAAATTTCTTCGTACGCCTCTTTCGGACTTTTCGGATAGCACAGCGTCGAAACCGCCGTTATAATCCGCGGCCTACTGAGGGCCTATAGCTCAGTTGGTTAGAGCAGGGGACTCATAATCCCTTGGTCCACGGTTCGAGTCCGTGTGGGCCCACCAAATTAAAAAGCCGCGCTAATGCGCGGCTTTTTTCGTTTTCGATGTTCCTGCTTCTGACGCTGTCTTCGCGTTCCCGTTAGGATAATCTCGCTATTTTTGTAAGGGAGTACGGCAATGAGCAATTTACCTTTCACGGCCAAGGGATCGACTGGTGAGGTTACCTTCACCGGTACTGAGGTTCTCATCCGCCGCACCGGCTGGCTTGGCGCGCTTCTACAGTTCACGGGCCAGGGCAGAGGAAATAAAGACATTCCAATCTCCTCCATCACAGCCATTCGTGTGGAACCTCCATCATTGTTCTATAAAGCATTTTTCCAAGTCATACATTCTGGAGATGTCGCTATTCGAGGAGGCGCAGAAGCAGTCATCCATGACGACAATGCAATGCTCTTCGGTAAACGCAGTACGGCAGATTTTGAACACTTGAAAAAAATAATCCTGGAGGCCGTGGCAGCCTTGCATACCTCAGCAAGAGCACTCTCTACTACTGATGATATTCCCTCGACGTTGCAAAAACTTTCTGACCTGAAAGATCGAGGGGTGATCACCGAGGAGGAGTTTTTGCTCAAGAAAGCGGATTTGCTCTCGCGGATGTAACACTCTTCAAAAAGAGCATCGCAATAAGCTCGTCGCCTAATCAATGGCGACAGCCACCCACGTCCTTATGATCTTGTCGGAGCACATTGAGACTCGGCGGCTCTCCTTCGTCCGCCGAAGACTTCATCCACTAGACCGAGTTCCGGAAAGCATTTGCCCGCCCCTCCTCTCAATCCACCACAACATGCGGCAAAAACCGGCTGCTGTCCTTGGTGATCAGGCTATCGTCTTCCCGAATGCCAATCCCTGAAGCCAGGTCGCCCACGACCCATGAACCGATGAGCGTGTAGCTGTCGCCGAAGCGTGGCAGCGGGGCGAACTGTTGCAGGATGTAGGGGGCGTCGTTGTAGGGGCCGTCTTCGAAAATGACTTCGTCACCCGGCGTACGGATTTCGATGTTGGCGCCTTCGCGGGAGAAGTAGGGTTTGCGTACCCAGCCTTTCGGGACAGGGGCTCGAGGGTCTTTGTCAACGAAAGTCGGCAGCAGATTCGGATGCCCTTCGTTGAATTTCCAGAGCAGCGGCAGGATGCCTTTGTTGGAGATGATGGACTTCCACGCGGGCTCGATGAATTGCGTGTCGCATTGCGGGACCGCCTGGCCATGGGGTTCGTGGAACACGTGCTCCCAGGCATGCAGTTTGAAAATACGCTCGATCCAGCGGCCTTCAAGGTCGACGAAGCGGCCCTGTGAGTTGAGGCCGATGTCTTCGATGTCGATGTGTCGGGTTTCGATGCCGACGTGTTCGGCCATCTTGCGCAGGAATTCGGTGGTGCCCCGGTCTTCTGCTGAACCGGACATAGAGGAGAAATAGAACGGCCCGCCCTCTCTGATGGCTGCGAAAGCACGAACCAGATCTTCTGCCAGCGAGTTGAACTGCGAGGCATGCGCAGGCAATAGGCCTCGGGCAATCTGCTCTTCCAGCCAGATGAGCTGGAATGCGCCAGCCTCGTAAGCAGAAGTTGGCGTATCCATGTTGCCTTCCAGCAGTTTTGCCGGGTTCAC
Organism: Pseudomonas sp. HP_14; assembly: GCF_055283875.1. Classification (NCBI taxonomy): domain Bacteria; kingdom Pseudomonadati; phylum Pseudomonadota; class Gammaproteobacteria; order Pseudomonadales; family Pseudomonadaceae; genus Pseudomonas; species Pseudomonas sp. HP_14. The sequence continues at coordinate 64,193 of NZ_JBTOQI010000046.1, forward strand.
GCCGTCATAACTGAAGTCGAAGCGGCCGTACAAATGTGGGTGCCCCTCCTTCCAGGAAGTCCGTACCAGATCGAAGAACGCGGGCGGGATCGCCAGCTCGGTCAACAGCTCTTCGCTTTCCACCACCCGCTCGACGGCGTCCATGCACATGGCATGAAGCTCCTGAGTCGGTGCTTCGATATCCCGAGTGATCTGAGCTTCGGTGAACTGATAGTAAGCGCGCTCATCCCAGTAGCGCTCGCCGTCGATAGTGTGAAAGTCGAACCCCTCACGCTCGGCGGTTGCGCGCCAGTCAGGCCGCTCTTCGATACTGATCTTTTTCATGGCTAGCGCTCCCGTCAGCCGCCAAAACCGCTGCTTTTGCCACCCCAGCCACTGCGAGCCGTTGCCTGGCTGCCAAATCCGCCACGGGAAACCGAGGACGAGACTGACGAGTTACGACCCAGCGTACTCTTGGTGTAAGCACCGGTTGAGCTGGTACGCGCCTGAGTGGAATTGCCGAAGGTCTTGCCGCGCTCGATCTGACGAGAAAGCGTCGAAGACTGGTAGCCGCCGCGCGAGTCACGCTCCTGATAGACCGGCTGAGAGTTGTAGCGACCACCGCCGCCAATGTTATTGACCATGTTGCTGACCAACATGCCCATCAGGAATCCATTGACGCCTGAGCTGGCGAAACCAGAGCCCCCCGACTGACCGGCCTGAGCATTGGCCGCATCGACCTGCTCTTTGGGTAACTGACCGGATAGCTCCAGCTGGAAACCGCCGAGCTTGGGGGTGAACTTGCCATCAGAGTTCTGCTGGCAGTAATCAGGCACAAAGTCTGCCTCGCACGCGGACGCACTGTCGTAGGTTGGCGCGATGCGACGGTGATCTGCCAAGGCGGTCATGTAAGCGTCCGAGCAAACGTCTACGGGAACCTTTTGGTCCACGCAAGCTTGTACCGTCGGGAACGTCTGTTGCGCGGTGACATCAACGGTATCGGACTTGCCGCATGCACTGAGTGCCAGCGGCAACGTGCTGGCCAGAACCAGCTTCAAAGAACTACGTCTCATCGAATACTCCTTTCGATCACGGGCAATCAGGTCGACGGCGTCATGCAGGCCGAATTGAGGAAGCCGACACTGATCGAAACGCTGGCCGCGTAAATGGCAGCGGCCAGTTCGCCACGGGTGATGCGAGCCGAGAGGTCCTTGAGAACAAAGTTGGTGGCAGTGAACGCCAGCAATTGCACAACAGCTGCAATGACCGCCCAGATCACTACGTCCAGCACGCTGATGCTGTAAGTAATCACGTTGCTGGCAGGCAATGCGAAGCCAATCAATGCACCGCCCAGTGCTACGGCTGCGGCGACATTGCCTTCACGAATCTGCACGAACTCTTTGTGCGGGGTCAGGCGGGTGTAGGCCATCTGGAACAGAGCGAACAAACCACCGGCCACAATGATGTAGATAATGAAGCTCAGCACGGACTGAAAGCTGAGGGACAAACTAAGCGCATCAAGCATTTTTACTTCCTTTTAGATGACGGTGAAGTCAGTGGACTGCAGCGTGACGCCAACCGAAGTAGTGAGAGAGACCACACCTTCTTCATCCTCTTCGACAGACAGCAGCAGAAACTCACGACGATCAATCAAACCCGTGTCGCGAGCGTACAACATGCTCAGATGCTCGATACGATAGCTGCCGTCAGGGTTGGCCACTTCCTCGGTCATCGGGGTCAGTTCAGTCTGACCTTGTTCGGTGCCCCACTGACGCTCGTACTCCCAGCCGTCATGCTCATACACCGGCAAACCGATCTTTGATTCAGGACCTACCAGACGTTTGAGTTCCGACTCGCTGTTGATGGTCACAACGCTGCTGTAGCCGAACAGGATAACGTCCTGAACGTCTTCAGCCGCAGGGCCGTTCATCATGACCTGCATCCAGTAGTCTTCATCTTCGAAGTAGAACCGCACCAGGCGAATGGACTGTCCGAGGTCAACATGCCCAACAGACCAGACGACCTCTTCATTGGGGACGACCAGTTCCGAATGCCCGTCCAGCAGCAGCTTGAGCGAGTCATCAAGATCCAGCATGCGTCCGGTCGCCAGGCCAAACGGTGCGAGCAACGCTGCGCTGTTTAATGACGTAGCCCCGGCAGGTGGCTTTGGCGGTGCCAGGCCTAAAGCTCGTTTGATCCAACTCATAATGCGTTTCCTTTCATTTTGCGCGAGCGATGTCTGGAGTTTCAGCGCTACGGATTTTCAACCAGCCCTTTTGCGTGCATCAGCCAGGCCACAACAATACCGGCAAGTGCACCCGCAATGTGTGATTCAAACGAGACGCCCGGCACGGGAATGAAGCCCAGGACCAATCCGCTGTAGCCGACCAGCGTGAACAAGGCGACGGCAAAGCTGATCAGGCTGCGCTGAAACCACGCGCGCGCCAGCAAATAAGCCCACAACCCAAAGATCAGTCCGCTGGCCCCCACATGAATCGTCGGCCTGCCCACGACCCAGACCAACAGGCCGCCCAGTAGCGTTACCAGCAACACCACGCGGACATAACGCTGCAGGCCTTCAGTTGCCACCAGCCAGCTCAGCACGATAAAGGGCAGTAGATTACTCAGTAGATGCCGAACAGAGCCGTGCAAAAACGGGGAAAAAATAATGCCTTGCAGCCCCTCCCAGGTTCGGGGGACCAGACCATGGCTCAGCAGGCTGTTTGCGGTCAGCGAGTTAATCACCTGAACTGCGATCATCACAGCGGCCAGGCCAAGAATAACGCGTAGCCCGTTTCCGACATTCATGTAGGTACCGTTAGAACCAGACAAAACAACCCGACAAATGCAGCCAGACAAAAAAGGGGCAAACGGATCTCCGCCTGCCCCTTTTTATACGATGTTACTGACCTGGGTTACCGCCTTGGTTCTGCGCTTTCAAGCGAGCCAGAACGTCAGCAGCACCACCGGTTTTCGCACCAATACCGGCGTCTTGCAGACGACGTTCGAGATCACCACCGTTGGCAGCATCAGCGAGTTCCTCTGCGGCTTCCAGTTTGGCATCCTGCTCGTCCTGACGCTGCTTGATGCGCGCCAGCGAACCCACTGCAGTTTCCAGGCGCCCATTGGCACCGCCAGTTGCCGCTGCGGCATTGATTTGCGCTTTTTGCACGCTGTCACGCGCCTTGGCCATATCGGCTTGCTGACGCAGACCTTTGATCTGGCTTTCAGCCTTGGTGACCTGAGCCGTCAACTTGGTGACCTGAATGCCGAACTGATCAGCAGCGGCTTTTTCCTGATCGCGCAGTGCGGTCAGCTCAGAAACCTTTTCCGCACACTCCAGAGCCAGACCTTCTTCGCCCTTGTTCATGGCGGCAATGGCTTTCTGTTCCCAGTTAGCAATGTTCTTGTCGTGCTCATCCACACGCTGTACGGACAGCTTGTGCTTGGCTTTGATCTGGATCAGCTGATTGCGAGCGGCGAGCATCGAAGCATCGGCGTCGCGGATTTCCTGGTCCAGAATTCGTAGTGCTTGAGCGTCGACGATTGCCTCACCGACCTCGGAGGCGCCGCCACGCATAGCGGTAACCATTTTCTTCCAAAGGCTCATTGATTTGTCTCCCGATTACTGTGAGTCAACTGTTAAAAAATCTTCGTAGGCATCAGCGGCGCGGATCACGTTGTCTACCAAGGTAAATACTTCCTGGACAATGACGGTCAGTGAAGAAGCCGCGCTCAGTGCGCCAAACATGCTGTAGACGGTCTCGCCATTGGGCATGGTTTCGATACCAATGGACGACAGCGGGAAGATGTCCCGACTGCGCAATACGGTATCGTTGAATGCAGCGACGTCTTTTACCTGCGAGGCGTAAACCAGTACGCAATCCACAAGAATCTGATCGCCAGCGATTGCAATGATGATCGGCAGGCCGCCGAAGTTGTTCATCGTCACGCTCAAGCTTGGCTCGGCCCCCTGGACCAGCGTCAACTCGACTTCATTACTCTTTACCACGTCCAGTTCGACGAGCGCCGAGTGCAGCGTGTCGATGGTCCAGTTGGTATTTTCGCTCATGAATTCCTCCAGTTTGATGCGGTTCCCCAAATAGGGCTGGCGTAACACTTTTTCGACGTTTCTCAAGACTTCAGCGTTTTCAGGAAGCACATACAGCTCTCTTTTGACGTACCCGGCTGCCGTCAGCCGTGCACGCATTTCACGCATGTAGTCGGTTGAAGTTTTTCGAGCCATCCGAGCGCCTTCCAAGACATCACATGTGATAGCCGAGCAAGCTACGCTCAAAAATTCCAAGGCGCAACACCTCACATGTGATGAAACATTTCACTGCAACTGTGGCTTACTGACGCCATCCCGCGTCTCCTCCGGGATCGATTCCCAAACCGCGCGGTCTTTAAACGCATGACGAATTCCCGCTCTCTCCGTTTGCCTTTCTGGTTGCGTCGCGTTTTGCGTCCCCTACTGGATCCTTATCGCCGCTATCGCCACGCACGCCTGATCCATGCGGCGCGGATTGCGGTCGGGCTGCTGGTGACGATTCTGTTGACCACCGGACTCAACTTGCCCCACGGTGAATGGGCTTCGGTCACGATGCTCATCGTGATTGGTGGCCTTCAGCACCACGGCAACATCCGTAAAAAGTCGGTCGAGCGCGCCTACGGGACGTTGATTGGCGCAGGGCTCGGATTGCTGGTTGTGGTACAGCAAGGTTATCTGGAGATGCCGCTGCTGACGTACGCAATGATGTCAGTCATGTGCGGATTCTTCGCGTATCACGCGATCGGCAAGGGCGGGTACACTGCTCTGCTGTCAGCCATTACGTTGTTCATCGTCGCAGGCCATGGTTATAACCCGATCAGCGACGGCTTGTGGCGCACAGTCGACATCCTTATCGGTATCGCACTGGCGCTGGCTTTCTCCTTCGCACTGCCCCTGTACGCAGTGTTCTCCTGGCGCTACAACCTGGCCAGCGGCTTGCGTGACTGCGCCAAGGTGTATAGCCGCATCATCCACGGCCAGCCAGTTACCGCTGATGAGCACTTGAAGTTAGTGGCGCGTCTCAACGGGACAATGCTGCAACTGCGCTCGCTGCTGCCATCAGTGTCCAAGGAAGTGCGAATTTCCATGGTCGAACTGGATGCCATTCAAGGGCACTTCCGGATGTGCCTGAGCACACTGGAGATCCTCGCCAACATCCGGCCGGACGATCTGGATCAAGCGGCTGGTCCGGAATGGCGTGCACGTCTGGATACCGAGTTTCGTCAGACCCGTCGCCAGTTGATCGGCATGGCTCGTGCGCTGCAAACCGGAGCCACCGAGCGCCTGCAACGCACCTCGGAGACCAGCCTGCCGGATCTGGGTTATCCGATACCTGTGCAATTGACCGGTTACCACCTTTTGATGCTGCAACTGGCGAGCAACATTGACGGCCTGCAACAGCGGCTGGCGAAGACCTCGAGACGCTGGAAAATCTGAACAGTACAGCCAATCACAATGTTGGCTGCTTTTGCTCTGGTCACGGTTGGAGTCTTGGTACTTTTTATTCCCTCTAAAATACTGTCACCTTATCGTCATAAATATTCACTCGGCATAAACACACCTACTACAAATTCACACGTGTGCTTATTCCGAAAACGACTATTAACTGGCGTTCTCACGACATAAATAACAAATACTTCTTACTTTCCGACCGGCAGATGACAGATTCCCGAAACTGCGATAGCTTGCCTAAAGGCACGGTGACATCAGCCGATGACCAGAGAGGAAGTTCAAACTTCCGCACTCCAAGGGGCAATTAATAGCCCCTTTTTCTATACCTTTTTTTGCGCATTTTTTATGTGAAGGCTGCCGCCTAATAACTCTTTGAAGTACACAAAAAATGATCGAACCCGAACGGATCGTCACTCTCTCACGAGAAGTGGAAGCGTTAGCGAATCGAGGTGTCAGCGATATACAGATGATCACGCGTCAAACGCGACTGCTGGCGATCAATGCGCTGATTGAAGCGGCGCATGCGGGTAAGGCCGGGCTGGGTTTTTCTGTGGTAGCCGAGGAAGTAAAAGACATCTCTGAACGGATTTCCAAAATCGCGAGCGGCCTGACTCAGGATCTGCAAGCATCGGTCAACGAACTGACCGATCTGGGCCGCGGTATGTGCTTCGACGTACGCGGTCAGCGGCTGGCCGATCTTTCGCTGAACATGATCGAGATCATCGACCGCAACCTGTACGAACGCACGTGTGATGTTCGCTGGTGGGCGACCGATGCCTCGCTGGTTGATGCGCTGACCACAACGACTCCGGAAACCGGCAACCACGCCAGTGAGCGCCTGGGGATCATTCTCGACAGTTACACCGTTTACCTGGACATCTGGGTCGCGGACACCAAAGGGCGCGTCATTGCCTCGGGTCGGCCGGGCACGTTTGGCAAGGTCATCGGTTCAAATGTGGCTGAAGCAGCGTGGTTCAAACAAGCGGTACGCCACTCATCCGGCGATCAGTATTTCGCGGGCGAAGTAGCAGTCGAGCCACTGCTCAACGGCTCCCAGACCTGTGCGTTCAGTGCCGCTGTGCGCAGCAAGGCTGGCAAGCAGACGCCGGTGATTGGTGTCATCGGAATCTTCTTCGACTGGAAAAACCAGGCGGACTCGATCATCAACGGCGTACGTTTGAGTGACGAAGAGCGCTCGCGCAGCCGGGTGATGCTGATCGATGCAAACCACAAAGTCATCGCCAGCTCCGATGCGCAAAGTCACTTGGGGCAAAACGTCGATTTGCAGGTCAAGGCTGGTCAGGCAAGCGGTTACAGCACCCTGCCGAACAATCTTATCCAGGGCTATTCAATGACACCCGGCTTCGAGACCTATCCCGGAATGGGTTGGCTGGGAGTCATTGAGCAGCAATTGCCTGCGATAGAGGGGTAGCGAGTCATCATATTTATGTAGGAGCTGCCGAAGGCTGCGATGCATTTATTCTGACACACCGCCTTCGCAGCCTTCGGCAGCTCCTACAGGGACCACGTTTGCTGCGCGACTACACTCAATACCCCGCAGCCGCCCCATTACTGCGCGGATCAAACGCGCCCTCGAAAGAACCATTGGGCAAGCGAACCGCTGCAGCAGCATGACCCATGGTCTCGGTAAAAGGCGCAAGTATCTCAACCTCATGCCCCCACGCTGCCAGTTGTTCGACCACCTCGGGGGCAATGCGTGATTCCAGCTTGAGCGTGTCGCTGCTGTCGCCCCAGGTTCTGCCCAGCAGCCAGCGCGGTGCCGTGACGGCCTGCTGCAACGGCTGACCGAACACCGCATAACGACTGAACACTGCAGCCTGCGTCTGTGGCTGACCATCACCGCCCATGGTGCCGTAAACCAGCGTGCGTCCGTCAGCCAGACGGGCCGCAGCAGGGTTCAATGTGTGGAACGGCTTCTTGCCCGGCTTCAGCGCCAGCAAGTGGTGGGGATCGAGGCTGAATGAGGCTCCCCTGTTTTGCCAGTTCAAGCCGCTTTCGGGCAACACAACACCGCTGCCGAACTCGTGATAGATGCTCTGGATAAACGACACCGCCATCCCGTTGCTGTCGATGACGCCCATCCAGATCGTGTCGCCTGGCCCTTTACCTTCACCCCATGCGGCGGCGTGCTGTGGGTCGATGCGTTCGGCCAAAGCGTGCAGATAATTCGCCTCAAGACAGGCCTGCGGATCAATAGTCATGTGCTCTGGATCGGTGATGTGCTCGTCGCGCACAGCAAACGCCAGCTTGGTGGCTTCAACAAGGGTATGGATATGCTCGGCACTGTCGGCCGCGCACTGGCCAAGGCCTGCATGATCGGCAATGCCGAGGATCAGCTGCGACACCAACCCCTGACTCGGCGGCGGCATGTTGAACACGGTGCCTGCGCTGTGTTTGAGCGTTAACGCCCGTACACGCCTGGCGCGATAATCAGCCAGATCACTGCGCGTCACTGGCGCCGCCACCGATTGCAGATCTTTGGCAATAGAGTCGGCAAGAGCGCCGCGATAAAAGCTGTCGAGTCCCTCTTCAGCCAATATTCGCAAAGTACCCGCAAGACGGGTCTGTTTGAACAGGCTACCCGCAGCAGGAACCTGTCCTTCCTGCAAAAAGGTTTCGGCAAAGCCCGGAATACCCTGTAGCTCAGCCTTTTTGCTTGTCGTGGCGAAGTGCTGCGACGGCGTGACCGGGATTCCGGAATCAGCATAGAAAATCGCATCGGACAACAGCCGGGACAGGGGCAGATGCCCTTCCATTTCAGCGCTGACCTGCAACGCTTCCTGCCACCCGCCGACGGTACCTGCAACTGTCAACGCAGCGCCGGGGCCGCGAACTGGAATACGCGTCATCCCGGCGTAGTGCTCCATTGTCGCCAGGCTACCAGCCGGGCCGCTGGCGTCGATGGCAATCGGTTCGCCTTCAGGCGGGACAATCAGCCAAAAGCCGTCGCCACCCAAACTGTTCATGTGCGGATACACCACCGCAATCGTAGCGGCAGCCGCGACCATCGCCTCAATGGCATTGCCACCATCGCGTAATACCGCCAGTGCCGATTGCGCAGCAAGGCTATGAGGTGCGACGGCGATGCCTCGGGCAGCGAGCGTTGTATTAAGCATTCAGACTCCTTGGGTTACAGGCTGTGCAGTGTTCTTCGCCAGCCAGTGACTGCGCATGCGTTTGAGAACGAACAAGGCCAGTGCCGCAGTAATGATGTCGAAGCAAATGGCCACGGCAAACACCGGAATCCAGCTGTCTGCATATTGGTGCAGCAGTGCCGCGACCGGACCGCCGAAGATAGAGCCAATGCCCTGCGCCATGTACAGGAAGCCGTAGTTGGTCGTGGCATTTTTACTGCCGAAGGTGTCAGTCAGCGTCGACGGGAACAGCGAGAAAATTTCCCCCCAGCCGAGAAACACTACGCCCGACAGCAGCACGAAAAGGACTGGATTATCGATGGTCAAAAACCACAATGTCATGGCGACGCCTTCAAAGAAGAACGCGAAGGCCATGGTGTTTTCCCGGCCCCAGCGATCCGAGATCCAGCCAAACAAGGGACGCGTCAGCCCGTTGCAGATCCGGTCGATCGTCAACGCCAATGGCAATGCGGCCATACCCATCACCATCACATTGGTCATGCCGAAGTCTTTGGCAAAACTGGCCATTTGCGAAGTGACCATCAGGCCCGAGGTGGACATCATGGTAAACATCGCAAACATCAGCCAGAAGATAGGCGTCTTGAGCATTTGCCGCGGAGCGATATCGGCCACAACTTTGCCTACAATCGGCACCGGCTGCTCGGCAACTTGCGCAGGCGGTTGCCGCAAGAACTGCGAAGCCAGCAAACCAACGCCCCCAAGGATCAGGCCAAAGGTCATCAGCGTCGACTCCATGCCGACATCCTTCAGGCTATTGCTGATCGGAAAAGTCGTGAGCATGGCGCCCATGCCATAGCCCGCCGCTACCGCGCCCGCCGCCAGACCGCGACGGTCAGGAAACCAGCGCACCATCAAGCCCACTATCCCGACATACACGATGCCTGTCCCGAGCCCACCCAACAGGCCATAGCTCAAATACAGCGACGTCAGTGAACTCGCTTGACTGGCCAGCACCCAACTCAACCCGGAAAGAACACAGCCTGTGGCGATCAACTTGCGCAGGCCAAAGCGATCAATCAACCAGCCTTGGGCCGGTGAAAAGAAGGTCTGCAGAATAATTAACAGCGAGAACGTTATTTGCACTTGGGCCAATGAAACACCCAGCTTCTGCGTTAATGGCCCGGTAAATAATGTCCACACATACTGCGGACTGGAAATGGCCATCATACAAACCATGCCGATAACCAGTTGATACCACCGCGAACTGAAAGCCCCGACGGCTGACTGCTCTAGCGTAAGCGTCTTGCTGACCATAACGAATCTCACTGTGCAAGTGGGTTATGTGTCTTGCTCAGCAAGTGGCATGCCAATATTATTTAAGCGAACACAACAGAAGCCACGAAACTTGCCCCGCCGACCAACGTTATAAAAAACAATCGCCCACACTTTAAACTTCCGAAGCCGCAGTCGAAATAACGGCATTACAATGCTTAAAGTATAGTTGCAGGAAACTTATTAACGACCTTCACTCTACGCCTACAATCCGGATGCCTCTAACGCTGGCAAGACACAAGACGTCGCTTAACGGACACATTGGCTTTTTTAGTGCAGTTACCGACGCATTTGGCGCGCACCAGAATGATTCTTCTGCTTCGTTTTAGCTCGCTGCTCCCATTGGCAGCCACCACAGGTAATATGCCTGCTGCCTTGAAGGAGATGCTCTTGTCCACGACGCGCCAGCCAGTTCTTGATGAAATCGACCGCCAATTGATTGCGGCCTTGCAACTCAATGCCCGTGAAAGCGTGGCAATGCTGGCCAGGCAGTTGGGCATTGCCCGGACGACCGTGACGTCCAGACTGGCCAGGCTGGAAAGCACGAAGGTCATCACCGGATACGGCGTGCGGCTGAGTCAGCGCGTGGTCGACGGCGGTTTGCAGGCTTATGTCGGCATCACCGTGCAACCGCGTTCGGGCAAGGAGGTGCTGCGCCGCCTGAGCAGCCTGGCTCAGGTTCAGCAACTCTGCGCTGTAAGTGGTGAGTTTGATTATGTGGCCTGGCTACGCACTGATTCACCCGAGCAGTTGGACCAGTTGCTGGACCTGATCGGCAGCGTTGATGGGGTCGAAAAGACCACGACGTCGATCATCCTGAGTAGCAAGATTGATCGCGGGCAGCCTGTTTAGAACGACGAATCCCGGTAGGAGTGAACTTGTTCGCGATCTGGCGCGCAGCGGCAGCAATGGCCACTACTCGGTGCATTTGCTGAAATCGCGTTGCCAGATTGACGATTGCTGCAAAGCCGTTCGCGAACAAGTTCACTCCTACAGGGGTGTGCGTTCAACCCGACAGCTTTAGTCAAAGCGACTATCAACTTCGTCACATCGCACAAAACCACTGCATAACGACGACACTTTGCGTCTTATTTACGTCTCAGCTCCTGTCTAGACTGTCCCTTTCGCGTGCCAGCCAGGTCAGTCATGAAAAACAATCGCCACCCCGCAGACGGCAAGAAGCCGATCACCATCTTCGGTCCGGACTTTCCTTTCGCTTTCGACGACTGGATCGAGCATCCCGCCGGGCTGGGCAGTATCCCCGCAGAAAATCACGGTCAGGAAGTAGCGATCGTGGGCGCCGGGATCGCAGGATTGGTGGCAGCCTATGAGCTGATGAAACTGGGCCTGAAACCCGTGGTTTACGAAGCATCGAAAATGGGCGGCCGTTTGCGCTCCCAAGCCTTTGAGGGTACTGAAGGCATTATTGCGGAGCTGGGGGGCATGCGCTTTCCGGTGTCTTCCACCGCCTTCTACCACTACGTCGATAAGCTCGGTCTGGAATCAAAACCGTTTCCCAACCCCCTCACTGCCGCCTCGGGCAGTACTGTTATCGATCTCGAAGGCGTTACTTACTACGCGCAGAAACTGTCTGATTTGCCCGCGATGTTTCAGGAAGTAGCCGACGCCTGGGCGGATGCGCTGGAAGAGGGCTCGGGCTTCAAGGACATTCAGCAAGCCATCCGCGACCGCGATGTGCCGCGCCTCAAAGAACTGTGGAACACCTTGGTTCCGCTGTGGGACGACCGTACGTTCTATGACTTCGTCGCCACCTCCAAAGCATTCGCCAAACTGTCGTTCTACCATCGCGAAGTCTTCGGCCAGGTCGGTTTCGGCACCGGCGGCTGGGATTCGGATTTCCCCAACTCGATGCTGGAAATCTTCAGAGTGGTCATGACCAACTGCGACGATCATCAGCACCTGATCGTCGGCGGGGTAGAGCAAGTACCACTGGGTATCTGGCGTCACGCACCGGAGCACTGCGCCCACTGGCCCGAAGGCACCAGCCTTGCGTCTTTGCATCATGGTGCACCGCGAACCGGAGTGAAACGTATTGCCCGGGCCGAAGATGGTCTTCTGGCCGTCACCGACAACTGGGGCGACACTCGCCACTACGCCGCCGTATTGACCACCTGCCAGAGCTGGTTGCTGACCACTCAGATCGAATGTGAAGAATCGTTGTTCTCACAGAAGATGTGGATGGCACTGGACCGTACACGCTACATGCAATCGTCGAAAACCTTCGTGATGGTCGACCGTCCATTCTGGAAGGATAAAGACCCGGACACCGGCCGCGACCTGATGAGCATGACGCTTACGGATCGCCTGACCCGCGGCACTTATCTGTTTGATAACGGCGACGACAAGCCCGGCGTGATCTGTCTGTCCTACTCGTGGATGAGCGATGCGCTGAAGATGTTGCCGCAGCCCATCGACAAGCGGGTCAAACTGGCACTCGACGCGCTGAAAAAGATCTACCCTAAAGTCGACATCGCAGCGCGGATCATCGGCGACCCGATTACCGTTTCATGGGAAGCGGACCCGCATTTCCTCGGTGCCTTCAAGGGCGCCTTGCCGGGGCATTACCGTTATAACCAGCGCATGTATGCGCACTTCATGCAGCAGGACATGCCCGTGGAACAGCGCGGCATGTTCATCGCCGGTGACGACGTATCCTGGACGCCCGCATGGGTTGAAGGTGCCGTACAGACCTCACTGAATGCGGTGTGGGGCATCATGACCCACTTCGGCGGCAAGACCCACGCCAAGAACCCAGGCCCCGGCGATGTATTCCACGAAATTGGCCCCATCGCCCTCGCCGACTGAACAAGAGGCTCGACCATGCGCATCGCCGTTTACCAATGCCCGCCATTGCCACTGGATATCGGCGGCAACCTGCAACGTCTGGATGATCAGGCTCGGGAGGCGGCGGCCATTGGGGCAGAGCTACTGGTGTGCCCGGAGATGTTCCTCACCGGTTACAACATTGGTGCAGAGGCAGCACGCGCATTGGCGCAGCCCAGCGATGGCTTTGCGGCGGGTGACATCGCCGCGATAGCCAAGGGTTACGATATTGCGATCCTTTACGGGTATCCAGAGTTGGGTGCTGACGACCTGATCTACAACTCAGTTCAGCTGATCGACGGCCACGGCAAGACCCTCTGTAACTATCGCAAGACGCATCTTTACGGCGAACTGGACAAGGCGATGTTCAGCCCTGGCGAAGACCGCTTTCCGGTTGTGGAACTGAACGGCTGGCGGTTGGGCTTTCTGATTTGTTACGACGTGGAGTTTCCGGAAAACACTCGACGCCTGGCTCTGGAAGGTGCCGAGTTGATCCTGGTGCCGACGGCTAACATGGCGCCCTACGATTTTGTCGCCGAAGTGACTGTGCGTGCGCGGGCTTACGAGAATCAGTGCTACGTGGTTTACGCCAACTACTGTGGCAGCGAAGGCGACATTCATTACTGCGGGCTAAGCAGCCTCTGCGCCCCGGACGGCAGCCGCATGGCCGTGGCGCAACAGGATGAAGTGCTGATCTGGGGCACGCTGGATCGACAGGTGATGGAGCAGTCGCGGTCGATCAATACCTATTTCAATGACCGACGGCCGGAGTTGTATGGCGGCTTGGTAATTGAGGACCGGTAGGAGCGAACTTGTTCGCGAGACGCCCGTACCTGACACACCGCGTAGCCCTTCTCGCGAACAAGTTCGCTCCTACCGCTCTGCCGCGTTAGCATGATCGCTCTTCCCCTGGCAGCCCCATCATGCTCGTCACACGACACCTGACCCTCGCCAACGGCCTGAACGTCGTGCTGTGCCATGCGCCACGGCTCAAGCGCTGCGCCGCTTCATTGCGGGTGGCGGCAGGGAGTCATGACGTATCGGCTGCATGGCCTGGCTTGGCGCACTTTCTGGAACATCTGTTCTTTCTCGGCACCGAGCAGTTTGCCGGGGACGAAAAACTTATGGCCTTCGTCCAGCGTCATGGCGGGCAGATCAATGCCAGCACCCGTGAACGCACCACCGATTTTTTCTTCGAACTGCCAGAACCGGTCTTCGCCCAAGGCCTGGAACGCCTGTGCGACATGCTCGCTCACCCGCGGATGACCATGGCCGATCAACTGCGCGAGCGCGAAGTGCTGCATGCCGAGTTCATCGCCTGGTCGCGCGACGCAACATCGCGTCAGCAAATTCAGTTGCTGGAGCACGTATCGGCCCACCATCCACTGCGCGCCTTTCATGCAGGCAATCGCTACAGCTTGCCGGTGCCGCGTCCGGCGTTTCAGCTGGCGTTGCAGGATTTCTATCAGCGGTTTTATCAGGCAGGGCAAATGACCCTATGCCTGACGGGGCCTCAGACGCTGGAGGAGCTAAAACGGCTGGCGATGACGTACGGCTCGGGCTTCGCCAGTGGCGTAAAGGTTGCGCAAGCTGAGCCGCCGAAGCTGGTAGATGATGAGCATCGAATACTTGTCAGTGCCAATCAGCAACTGCTTGTGGCCTGTGAGGATTTACCTGAGGGAGCAGACGAGGCCGCTGCATTTTTGTGTCATTGCCTGAATGGCAGCCGGGCGGAGGGCGTGGTTGATGCGTGGAAGGCGGAAGTGGTTTATCAGTTTTCTGGTCAGATTTTTATCAAGGTCGACGCAATCGAGAGCAAGCTCACTCCTACAGATGAATCACCATTTCCTGTAGGAGTGAGCTTGCTCGCGATTGCGTCGGCGCTTATTCCGGATTGGATCTGCGCTTTCAAAACCCATTGGCCATCCCAACGCGACGACTACAACCGCCTTCAGCAACGACAACTGGATGTCAGCGGCCCACTGGAACTGGCGCACCACCACGCCCGCAACTTGCCGCAAGGCTTGTCCGAACAAGGCTGCACAGCGCTGATCGCATTGCTTGAGCAGATTCAACCAGGCACACACACCTCAGAAATCCACTGGCAATTCCCGAAACCCAACCCGTTCCTGACCGTACCAAGTAACGGCTACGAAGGGGCGCTCTATCTGCGCTGGCATCTACCGTCCCCACAACCCACGCTGTGGCGAATGTTTGATCAGAGCTTTAAATCCCTGGCGCAGGATGCGAAGCAAGCAGGCGTCAATCTTGAGTTCAGTGCGTACGGCCATTACTGGCAACTCAAGCTCAGCGGCCTCGACGCACCGATGCCCGAAATCCTCAAGCATGCGTTACAAAAACTCAGCGCTCCAGAAGATGCAGACCTGGCGCGCTTGGGCCAACCAAGCGATGAAGCTGCCCTGATTCCAATCCGGCAGTTGCTCAAAACCCTGCCAGATTGCTATCTGAACGCCGCGCCCGCTGACAAGATCAGCGATGTTCAGACCTTCTGGTCAGCAACGCAGTGGATCAGCTTCACGTCAGGCTTTGCACAAGAAACGCTCCCTGCGCTGAACAGCGTCTTACGCAGTACGCCGGGCCAGCGCGACGAGCAGACACTGCGAGCGCCAGCGCTGGCACCGGGTAAACACTGGCAAGGGGGCGCACCGCCGTCCTCAGAAAGCGCCGTGCTGTTGTTCTGCCCCACGCCCTCTTCTTCCATCGCCGACGAAGCTGCATGGCGGTTACTGGCTCATCTGGCCCAAGGTCCGTTCTACCAACGCCTAAGGGTCGAGTTGCAATTGGGCTATGCGGTTTTCAGCGGCTTGCGGCAAACCGCCGGACAAACGGGAATACTCTTCGGCGTCCAGTCGCCTAATACCTCAGTGCCGCAGTTGATCGAGCACATCGAACAATTCCTGAACGATTTACCTCAGTGGCTAAATAGCGCCGACCTTGCCGTTCAGACTGAAGCATTGATCGCGCAGCTGGACGTCAACGTCATGCAAACCCCGCAAGCAGCCGAGTTGCACTGGCAAGCGCATCTGGCTGGCCGTGACGAACAGTTCCTGTCCGCACTGCATGAAACATTACGAAACCTCGACAGGCACACTTTGTTGCAAGCCGCTGCTAGCCTTCAACAAACAGTGGGCGGCTGGCTCTGCCTGACAAACAGCCCGCAAAACCCTTGGCACGCAGCTTGATCGTTACCAAAGCTGCAAAAGCTTTGTTCACGAATCCGACAGCCAGAATTTGTTAAATTAAGTAACATAGCTTCCTAACCATCGAACGTATGCCTTCGCAGGTGTACTAACGATTTACCACCCACCGCTGCAATCACCCAGAAGGAGTCTCTTATGTGGACTAAACCTGCTTACACTGATCTGCGTATCGGTTTCGAAGTCACCATGTACTTCGCAAGCCGTTGATTACAACGCGGTGCAAAGCCTCGGTTCGCCGGGGCTTTTTTTATTGATAAGTCGTCTTTTTTCTTGAAGTTTTTCATGCCTCGCCCATGGAGCTGACATGTACATCCAGATTCTAGGTTCCGCTGCTGGCGGCGGCTTTCCACAGTGGAACTGCAATTGCGTGAACTGCGCAGGTTTCCGCGACGGTAGCCTGCGGGCCCATGCCCGAACTCAATCGTCCATCGCGCTGTCCGATGATGGCGTTAACTGGGTACTGTGCAACGCTTCTCCGGACATCCGCGCGCAGCTGGCCGGTTTTGGCCCTATGCAACCAGGCCGAGCCCTACGCGACACCGGGATCAGCGCGATCATTCTCATGGACAGCCAGATCGATCACACCACCGGCTTGCTCAGCCTGCGCGAAGGCTGCCCGCATCAAGTCTGGTGTACCGATATGGTTCACGAAGACCTGAGCACCGGCTTTCCGCTGTTCAACATGCTCAAGCACTGGAACGGCGGCCTGGTCTGGAACAGGATCGAACTCGAAGGCAGCTTTGTGATTCCTGCCTGCCCTAACCTGCGCTTCACTCCATTCCCGTTGCGCAGCGCCGCTCCGCCCTACTCGCCACACCGTTTCGATCCGCATCCGGGCGACAACATCGGCTTGATGGTTGAAGACCTCAAGACCGGCGGCAAGCTGTTCTACGCACCAGGGCTGGGCAAAGTCGATGACGCGCTGATGGAGAAAATGATCGCTGCCGACTGCCTGCTGGTAGACGGCACGATGTGGAACGACGACGAGATGCAGCGCCGTGGTGTAGGCACGCGGACCGGTACCGAAATGGGCCATCTGGCACAAAACGGCCCCGGCGGTATGCTCGAAGTACTTGAGCGCCTGCCAAAGCAGCGCAAAGTGCTTATCCACATCAATAACACTAACCCGATCCTCGACGAAGACTCGCCCGAGCGCGCAGATCTGGCGCGACGTAACGTCGAAGTGGCGTTTGACGGGATGAGTATTGAGTTGTAAGCAGCGCAATGACAACGAATCCGTTGGAGCGAGGCTTGCCCGCGAATACGATGGCTCAGGCGCAAAAGGTGTGTCGAATGTACCGGCCTCTTCGCGGGCAAGCCTCGCTCCAACAAAGTTAGTTTTTTGAGGGAGTCTAAATGAGCGAAGCAACGCCGCTGTCCCCCGCTGAATTCGAACAGGCCTTGCGGGCCAAAGGCGCGTATTACCACATCCATCACCCGTACCACGTGGCGATGTACGAAGGCCGTGCCACCCGCGAACAGATTCAGGGCTGGGTCGCCAACCGCTTCTATTACCAGGTGAACATCCCGCTCAAGGACGCAGCCATTCTGGCCAACTGCCCTGATCGTGAAATTCGTCGTGAGTGGATTCAGCGTCTGCTGGATCACGATGGAGCGCCAGGTGAAGACGGCGGTATTGAAGCCTGGCTGCGCCTGGGACAAGCCGTTGGTCTGGATCCTGATCAGCTTCGCTCGCAGGAACTGGTCCTGCCCGGCGTGCGCTTTGCCGTGGACGCCTATGTCAACTTCGCCCGCCGCGCCAACTGGCAGGAAGCCGCCAGCAGCTCGCTGACCGAGCTGTTCGCCCCGCAGATCCACCAGTCCCGGCTGGACAGCTGGCCGCAGCATTACCCGTGGATCGATCCGGCTGGCTACGAGTATTTCCGTACCCGGCTGGGCCAGGCGCGTCGCGATGTAGAACATGGCCTGACGATTACACTGCAGCACTACACCACCTACGAAGGCCAGCAGCGCATGCTGGAAATCCTGCAGTTCAAACTCGACATTTTGTGGAGCATGCTGGACGCCATGAGCATGGCCTACGAGTTGAACCGCCCGCCGTATCACAGCGTGACCGACCAGCGTGTCTGGCATAAGGGGATAGCCCTATGAGCTTCGATAGACAACAAGTCCCGAGCTGGCGTCGAGGCTATCGTTACCAGTTCGAACCCGCGCAGAACGGCCATGTGCTGCTCTACCCGGAAGGCATGATCAAACTCAATGAAAGCGCCAGTGCTATTGGCGGCCTGATCGATGGCAAACGTAACGTCGCCGCGATTATTGATGCACTGAACGAGCAGTTCCCAGGCTTTCCCGAGCTCGGCACCGACGTCGAGCAATTCATGGAGGTCGCCCGTGGCGAACACTGGATCGAACTTGCCTGATTCGACACTGATCGACTCAGCCATCAAGATTCCGCCCAAGCCCGAAGTGGGCCTGCCGTTATGGCTGCTCGCCGAGCTGACCTACCGCTGCCCGCTGCAATGCCCGTATTGCTCCAACCCTCTGGACTTTGCCAAACAGGGCCAGGAACTGACCACAGAACAGTGGTTCAAGGTGATGGCCGAAGCGCGGCAAATGGGTGCGGCGCAGATCGGTTTCTCCGGCGGCGAACCGCTGGTGCGTCAGGACCTGGCAGAACTGATCCGTGAAGCCCGTCGTCTGGGTTATTACACCAATCTGATTACGTCGGGCATTGGTCTCACCGAACAGAAAATCATCGACTTCAAGGAAGCCGGGCTCGACCACATCCAGATCAGTTTCCAGGCCAGTGACGAGCAAGTGAACAACATGCTCGCGGGTTCCAAAAAAGCCTTCGCGCAAAAGCTGGAGATGGCCCGCGCAGTCAAGAAGCACGGCTATCCGATGGTGCTGAACTTCGTGACCCACCGGCACAACATCGACAAGATCGATAAAATCATCGAGCTTTGTATCGCCCTCGAGGCTGATTTTGTCGAGCTGGCCACGTGTCAGTTCTACGGCTGGGCACACCTGAACCGCCAGGGCTTGCTGCCCACCAAGGATCAACTGGTTCGCGCCGAGCGGGTCACTAATGAGTACCGCGACAAGCTGGCTGCCGAGAATCATCCGTGCAAGTTGATCTTCGTGACACCGGACTACTACGAAGAACGTCCGAAAGCCTGCATGAACGGCTGGGGCAGCATCTTTCTGACCGTGACCCCGGACGGTACGGCGCTACCCTGCCACGGCGCGCGGCAGATGCCGGTGCAGTTCCCCAACGTGCGTGACCACACGATGCAGCACATCTGGTACGACTCATTCGGTTTCAACCGCTTCCGGGGTTACGACTGGATGCCCGAACCGTGCCGCTCATGCGACGAAAAAGAGAAGGATTTCGGCGGCTGCCGTTGTCAGGCATTCATGCTCACCGGCGATGCCGCCAATGCCGATCCGGTGTGCAGTAAATCGCCTCATCACGGGATGATTGTGCAGGCTCGAAAAGAAGCCGAATATGCTACCCAAACAATTGAGCAGCTGGCCTTTCGCAATGACAGAAACTCGCGCCTCATCGCCAAATCCTGACACATTCACAGCAGCCCAGGCAGTCGCCGCCGGAGTCGACTTCGCCGAGCTGGCGGTCAGCCCGCTGGGCTTGTTCTGGAATGAATATCGGCCTGAGGATGGCGCAAGCCGCATCTGGCGCTGGTTCGAAGACAACAAGACGTGTCTTACGCCGCAAGGCTTCAGCGTACGCAGCCGCGTTTATGAGTACGGCGGCGGGTCGTTCTGCCTGACTGAAGATGCGCTGGTGTTCGTTAACGAAAGCGATCAGCAGCTCTATCGCCAGCCACTGGTGTTTGATGAGTTTGAGGGCGAAGGTCTGCCCGAAGCCATCACCACCGGCAAAAAACGCTACGGTGATCTGGTGTTCGCCAACGGACAGATTCTGGCCGTTGAAGAAGACAAAGACATCCACCAACTGGTCAGCATTGACGTCGCCAATGGCAAGCGTCTGGTATTGGCCAGAGGTGCGGATTTTTACGCATCGCCGACCATGACTGCGGATGGTCAGCGTCTGGCCTGGATTGAATGGCAGAAGCCGCATCAACCCTGGACCAGCACCTTATTGATGAGCAGCAAGCGTCAGGCTGCAGGCGGTTGGTCCGAGCCGCGCTGCCTGGCGGGCGATCGCGAAGAAGAGTCCATCCAGCAAGCGCGTTTCGATGCCACGGGTCGGCTGTATTGCCTGAGCGACCAAGGGGGTTTCTGGCAGCCATGCGTGGAAGGCTCGTTCGGCCTGACCCACCTCAAAGCTTCCGACGCCGACCATGCGCCAGCGCCATGGCAACTGGGGGGGCGCAGTTGGCTGCCATTGCATCATGGCGCCTACCTCGCCACCTGGTCGGAAAATGGTGTCGGCGTGCTGGGCATGCGTGACACCCACGGCACGCTGGAGGATTTCAGCGGCGAGTACAGCCGCTTCCGCAGCCTGGCGCTCGACGATCAATACGTTTATTGCATCGCGGCCTCCGCAACGAGCCCCTCGGCAGTGCTGGCTATCAGTCGTAAAGACCACCGCGTCCAGGTGCTGGCGGGTGGCGTCGCTCCACTGCCACCTGAACAGATCAGCCGTCCACAAACTTTGCGCTACAAGAGTGGGGACGGTGAAGCGCACGGTTATTTCTATCCCGCCATGAATGCTGTCGGCACGCCGCCGCTGGTGGTGTTTGTGCACGGTGGTCCGACGTCAGCCTGCTACCCGGTGCTTGATCCTAAAATCCAGTACTGGACACAACGCGGCTTTGCCGTGGCCGACCTCAACTACCGCGGCAGCACCGGATACGGCCGTGAGTACCGTCAAAGCCTGCACCTCAATTGGGGGGTGGCGGACGTGGAAGATGCCTGCGCAGTGGTCGCGCATCTGGGTGAGCGCGGGTTGATCAATCCCGAGCAGGCATTCATTCGTGGTGGCAGCGCAGGGGGTTACACCACGTTATGTGCACTGGCCTTCAAGAAAGTATTCCGCGCGGGTGCCAGCCTTTACGGCGTCAGTGACCCGTTGGCACTGGCCAAAGCCACACATAAATTCGAAAGCGACTATCTGGATTGGCTGATCGGCGATCCAGAGGAGGACATCGACCGCTATCACGCCCGCACGCCGCTGCTGCATGCCGCCGACATTCAGGTGCCGGTGATTTTTTTCCAGGGCGAGCTTGATGCAGTGGTCGTCCCCGAACAAACCCGCGCCATGCTGATGGCCCTGAAATCACGAGGCATTGAGGCTGAGGGGCATTTTTACGCCGACGAACGCCACGGCTTCCGCAAAGCGGTTAACCAGGCGGATGCGTTGACGAAGGAGTGGGCGTTTTATCGGAAGGTGATTGATCAGGTGTGATCAATCGGGGGACTTGTTGGAGCGAGGCTTGCCCGCGAAGAACGATCATGCGGTATGCCTGCTCCACCGCGGTGTCTCATTCGCGGGCAAGCCTCGCTCCAACAGGTTGCGCCGCGCCTGAATACCTATCAAATCAAACCGAAGGCTGGGTCGCCTGCATCGACGGTCTCTGGCTCACTTCAAAGTACCAGTTGGCCAGACGCGGGTAGCGGCTGCGCCATGCCAGGTCCGGCTGGCGGAAGTCTATGTAGCCCAGCGCAGCGGCGACGCTCATTGAGGCTACATCGAAAGACGAGCTCAGTTCGGTAATCGCTTCCTGCTCAAAATAACCGAGTGTGCGCTCGATTTTTTCCTGCTGATTATCGAGCCAGAGCCCCCAATGCTTCTCAGCCGGGCGCAATGCGGTTTCATAGCGAATCAGCAAGGCTGCATCCAGCAACGCATCTGCCAGGGATGCCAGGGTCAAACGCCGCCAGCGTGCCGAGCCTTCGCGTGGGATCAGCGGTACGCCGACATGCTGATGATCGAGATAATCGAGGATGACCCGGCTGTCATGGATAACGTTACCGTCTGCCAGGCGCAAAGCCGGGATCTTGCCGGCAGGGTTATCGCTGTTCAGCTCCGCAACGGGGGCGACAGGCGTCAGGATCGTGGTTTGCAGCGTCACCCTGTCCAGCTGTCCGGTTTCATGCAGTACAAGCAGCACCTTGCGGGCGAAAGGAGATGCCGGGTTGTAGTACAAAGTCATGGTTGGCGCGGACATGGACGTTCCTCGAATAAGACAGTCCGTCAGACTAGCCAGCGCTAGCGATGTCCGCAATATCTGCTTTCAGGACTTGCGAACCAGCAAGCCCCTGATGCTGAAAGCCGTCGCGAGCCCTCCAGCGAACACAACGGACTGTTCGACTCTAGGTCTCAGGTTTCGGAGGTACTTGGGGAACGGCTTTTTTGACGTCGCTCGCAATCACTTTCGTCCACCACTGGGTGCGCTGCTCAACTTGAACAGGAAGAGTCGGCGATAGCGCCTTGAGCGCCAAGTCAGTGTTGGTCAGCGGGAAGCTGCCCGTAATACGCAGATCAGCCACCTCAGACGCGACCCCGAGATAACCGGCTCGATAGCGACCCAACTCAGCCACCAGATCGGAAAGCCGCGTGTTATCCACCACCAGCATGCCGCGCGTCCATGCATCGGCCCCAGGCTTGAGCGCCAGCATCGGCCCCAGGCCATCACGGGTCATCAGCACCTGCTGACCTTCACGCAGAATCTGCTCACGATCATCACGTTGCGCGTGAGCCGCTACCGCCGATTGCAGCACGCCCAGCAGCGTGCCCTCGTCTTCACGGCGCACAAGAAACCGGGTACCCAGTGCACGCAGACGACCGTCGCGGGTTTCGACGATAAAGGGGCGCGGATCCTCATGGCTTCCAGTTTCTACGAAGATCTCACCGTCCTGAAGGATTACGCGCCGTTGTGTAGCATCGAATCTCACGTCAATTGCGCTGTGGGTGTTGAGCCTGATCACGGTGTTGTCCGCCAGACGCACCATGCGCTGTTCGCCTGTTGCGGTGCGCTGATCGGCCAGCCAGTAATCGATCGGCATCAAACGGTTGCCCATGAACAGCGCAAGGCCGCAGGCCAGCATCACGCCAGCCAGCCCGCCGCCAAACTTGCGCATGCGCCGCAAGGCGCTGTCGTGCGATTGCAGCAAGGCGGACCTCGCTGGCGCGGACGTCAGGGAAAACTGATGATCAAGCATGCCCAGTTGTGCCCAGGCACGAGAGTGCTCCTCACTGGCGCGCAGCCACCTGGAGTGTTCGTCGCGCTCGTCCTGGCTGCCATTGCCGCAGTCCAGGCAAAGCTGCCAGGCGATGGCCGCGTCCAGCACCGTCGCTGAAACCGGTTTCGAACTGAAAGCGCTCATAGCGGCTCGCCGTACAACGCCACGTAGCATTGGCGCATGCCTTGCGCCAGATACTGCCGTACGCGTGAAGGAGAAACGCCCAGCCGTTCAGCAATTTCACCGTGGCTCAAACCTTCGAGGCGGTTATAGAGAAATGCAGCACGCGCCTTGCTCGAGAGTTTGCCCAACATGCGGTCAATGGTTTTCAGGTCTTCCAGTATCAACAGTTGCTCTTCCAGAGAGGGTTGCTCAGCTTCCGGGATCAGCATCAGCTCGCTCAGGTACACCTGTTCAAGCGCCGCCCGGCGGAAGTAATCGAACAACAGTCCTTTAGCGATCGCCGCCAGGAAGGCCCGCGGCTCGCGCGGATAATCGAGCTGATCACGTTTGAGCAACCGCACAAACGTGTCCTGACTCAAGTCCTCAGCCCGTTGTGGGCAGGCGACATTACGCCGTAACCAGGCGACCAGCCAACTGCGGTGGTCGCGATAGAGGGCGCCAATGAGCTCGCTCTGAGGGCTTGGGGCTGACGACACGAAACGAACCTCGAATAAGGTGCATTAAATAACGAGAACTATTCGCGATTGTCTCAGAGCTGACGGGTAGTGGCAAATGGCACCCGTCGGATGGGGATTTATAACGTTTGACGCATGCAGCCTGGGTGGCAGGAATTTGGGATCGACCTCGCCCCGCAGAAGCTGACCCGGCGTCCATGGCACCGCACTGTCTCGCGGCACACACTGGACCTGTAGGAGCTGCCGAAGGCTGCGAAGCATTTAGCCTGCCACAGCGCGATCGCAGCCTTCGGCAGCTCCTACAGACAATGCATTCAATCCTGCGTGAGCTCAGGTTAAGTGCAGGATCAGAACTCCAGCTGCGCCGAGAACGCGACGGTGCGCGGGTCGCCCAGGTAGCTGCTGTTGAGCCAGTACTCTTTATTGGTCAGGTTGCTGACGTTCATGCGCAAGGTCAGATCATTTTCAGACAGGCGCATCCGGTAGCGGGCCCCCGCATCGAACGTCGTGAAGGAAGGCAACTGGTAGTCGTTGTTTACATCGGTGTACTGCTTGCCGGTGTAGAACGCGCCGCCAGTAAGCGCCAGCCCCGGTACTCCGTTGATGTCGTACTCGGCATAGACCTTGGCCAACTGCTTGGCAACGTTGGTCGGGGCATTGCCTTCATTCGCTGCAATCTCGGTTTTTTTGACCTGTGGATCAAGGAAGGTCATGCCCCCGACCACGGTCAACTCCGGTATCACCTTACCGGTGACGCTGAACTCCACGCCGTTGTTTTCCTGCTGCCCATCAACCACGTAAACGTTGGCACCGTTGGTATAGGCGTTAGGCTTTTTGATATTGAAGAAAGCCAGTGTGAGCAGCGTCTCGCCAACCGTTGCCTTCGCGCCGATTTCATACTGTTCGCTGATTTCCGGTGCAAAAGCCTGCCCGGCGTTTACGGTGCTCGAAGGCGCAACACCGCCCGACTGGAGGCCTTCGATGTAGGTGGCGTAGGTTGTCAGCCAGGGCAGTGGTTTGTAGATCAGGGAGATGTTGGGCGAGGTCTTGCTTTCGTTGTACTTGGTTTCTGTTTCCGGTGTACCAAACGCTTTCGCGTATACAAACTCGTTGGCGTAAGTCTTGATTTGCGTATTCGTGACGCCAAGAATCGTCGACCACTGTTCGTTGAAGGTGATCACATCACCAATCAGGAAGTTATTGGTCTCGGAGGTATTCGCCAGGCGCTGGTCACCATGGCCGATGGAATAGGCAGGCTTGGTGACTTGCGGAGTCGAGCTCAGCGGTATGGTGCCAACCGGCGAAGTGTATTGCGGCCCTGGATACGGGACATGGTCTTCATACTGGCGTTGGCGCGAGGTGTTGCCCTGATAGCCCATGGTCATCTTGTGCCCGATGGGGCCGGTATCGAATGCTGCATCAAGGAACAGGTAGCCGGATTTCTCCTCGGTCTCGATAGGCGCGAACGCATAAAGATTCTGCGCATACACACCAGGCCCCGTGACGGTTGGGCCGGTGTAAGTGTTTTCCGTCGTGTATTGCTGGGCCGAGAATGCAGTGCGCAGGGTAAACACATCGTTCAGGCGCCACTTGGCTCGCACACCGGCCTTATCGGTTTCGTCATCGGCGAAGCTCCACTTCTGGCTGTACAACTTGTCGTTGCTCAGGGATGACGCGCTTGGCCGCCACGCCTCGTTATTGAAGTACCAGTAGCTGGTGGTGCCGCGCATCTCGGACTTCTTGTGCGATGCGTCGAATTGAACCAGCAAGTCATCACTGACGTTCCAGTCCAGCGCCAGGCTGATCATTTCACGTCGACGCTTCTGCATGTCAACCGCGGTTTCGCCGTCCTGAGTCAGGACGTTTACCCGGTAAGCCAACTTGCCTTCGGGGTCGATGGGTCCGCCAAAGTCGCCGTGCAGGTAATAGTTTTCGCCACCCGCATTGCCCAGCGTCACGCTGTTATAGCGCTCATAAGTCGGACGCTTGAGCACATAGTTAACCAGACCACCAGGCGAAGCCGGGCCATACAGGAAGCCGGTCAGGCCGGTAATGATTTCGAGCTGCTCATTCTCTTCGATGTAGTTGCCGCCGTCAGCACCGGTGGTAAAGCGCAAGCCATCGTTAGCGATGTTGAGATTACCCGCAGCGCTGAAACCACGCATGTTGACCGCACTGGCGTATCCGGCATTGCGCGGTGAATACAGCTGGGTGAACGGGTTATGTTTGAACACATCATCGAGAGACGTGGCCATCGTATTTTTCAACATCGCCTGAGAGGTAACACTCATCGAGTAAGGCGTGTCTTGAAGCCTCATCCCGCCCAGTGCACCGACGCTGGTGACATTCTCGCTGACATAGCCAGCGGCCTCGGAACCGGAAACCGCTGCACCCGCAGCATTGATGTTTACATCCGGCAACGCCAGCGTGCCTTCCTGCGCGGCCTCCAGATAATAGCCGCCGTTGCCATTCTGCTGCACTTGCAGGCCCGTGCCACTCAGCGCCTGACGCATTGCGCTACCGGCATCCAGATCACCTTTGACGGGCGCCGCAGTCTTGCCTGAAACCAGAGACGGATCGACGCTCAGCGCCAGCCCGGCCTGACTGGCAATAGCGTTGAGGGTGCTGGCCAACGGGGCCGCTGGCAAATCATAGGCGTGGATGGCGGAAGTCTGCTCCGCCGCAATCAACTGTGCACTGGCTATCGAAGAACCAAAAGCGATAGCCATGGCCAACAAACTGGGGCGTAGAAGCGTATCTAGCGGGAGGGACATGGCGGCTACTCGTGAATGGAAGCAATTCTCAGTAACCATGTGCCGAATGAAAAGTGGAAAGTGACAGGGGGCGCTGAAAATAAATTCGAAGAGATGCCTCGCAATAACGGTTCAGTCGGAGCTAACCGAGGTTACGAGGCCAGCGATAGCGGATGATCGCTGGCCACGTAACTCGGTGAGCGCCTACAAGATAGGGGTCAACTTGCGGAAGGGTTTATCGCACCACGCCTTCTTCGATCAGTAACTTGAGGATCGCCTCCGCGCCTGCCTCGGGCGTGACACCCTTGAGCACTTGTCCGCCGCCACCGCTGGCTTTGGCCGTTGCGGCTTTCATGCGGTCTGCGCCGCTTTTGGCTTTGATGACTTTCAAGCGTTTGGGCCGGGGTTTGGCCGGTTGCAGGGGCGAACCACTGAGGAGTTCGTCGCTGACAATTTCTACCTGCTCTGCTGCAAGCGTGCCGCGTTGCGCAGGGCCGTAAGCGCTTTGTCGAGGTTTCGGTGCAGCGTTATCCACAGTCGCCAGAAAAGGCAGGCGCACCTTCAACCGCCGCCGCTGGCCACGGGGTAATGCCTGCAAAACAAGGGCAGAGCCGTTATCCAGCGACTCCACCTCAGCCAGCCCCACGACCAACGGCCAGCCAAGGTTTTCCGCGAGCAGGAACGGCAACATGCCCGAGCCTTCGCCGGTTTCTGCCTGGCTTCCGGTGAGCACCACTTGTACCCCCGACTCACGGATGTAATCCGTCAAGGTAGGCAATGCATCGGCGTTTCCCGGCTGCTCCAGCACATGCAGCTCATTCAGGCCCATACCAAGGTAAGCCCTTAGAGCGGGTTCTTCGGCATTTCCTGCATGCAGCACATGCAAGTTATCCCCAGCCAGTTGCAAGCCCAACTCAACGGCGCGAGCATCCTGTTCGGCGCGACGTGAACGCCCCGACGTAGGGTGCGCGCCGATGGATACCAGGCTGATGACGTGCAGCGCAGCGTTATCCACAGAGGAAGCAGTTGGCTCAGGCCGCATCTTGTTTTGCTCCATTGCGATGGATTTCCACGGCTTCGATCAGCGCCTTGAGGATTGCAGCGCTGTCGCCGATCACAGAAAGATCGGCGCGTTTGATCATGTCGCAACCTGGGTCCAGATTGATCGCCACGACCTTATCGCAAGCGCCAATGCCTTGCAGATGCTGGATTGCACCCGAAATACCCACCGCTACATAAACCCGCGCCGTGACCCAGGTGCCGCTGGCCCCGACCTGACGATCGCGGCCCATGAAACCATCGTCCACCGCTACACGGGAGGCGCCTTCAGTGGCACCCAGCGCCGCAGCGGTTTGATGGAATAGATTCCAGTCCTTGACGCCATTGCCCCCAGAGAAGATGAACTCCGCTTCCGCCATCGGAATCATGGACGGGTCGACGGCGACAGCGCCCAGGTCTTCAATCCGGGGCAGGCTGCGCGCGACGCTTGTGGATAACTCAACCGGCAGCGCTTCATGACGGGTTTCACTGACCGGTTCAGCGCATTCCACAGCGGCCAGGATCAAGCGTGCCAATGGCCTCGCCAGATCCTGCTGCCCAGCTCCTGCCCGGCCTATGCATTGTTCATCGTTAACCTGCCAGACACGCGTGGCGGGGCGCTCGCCCAGGCTAGCGGCAAACCGGCGACCCAACTCACCACCACCGCTGCGGCTATCCGGTAATAACCAGTGTCTAGGGTTGAACTGGTTATCCACAGCTCGCAGGCCCTGAACACGTTGCTCCGGTGAATAACCGCTGAATTCGTTACCTTCGAGTGTCAGCAGGCGATCAACGCCTGCCGTCGCAAAAGCGCTCTCTTTGTGCTCGCCAAATACCACGGCGAGTACCGCGCCGTTCTGGCCAGCGAGCTGATGAGCAAGCCCCAGAAGGTCTCGGTCGTGACTGCTCAAACGCCCGCCAACCATGTCCGGCACCACACCGATATAGAACGCTGGCTCTGGCACTTGATGCAGCGGCAACTGCACTTCGGCTGCGGCCGAGCGCTTCACCGCCCCGCCTTGCTGGGCACCGCTGCGGTCAATTCTCTTGATGCCGTTAGGACCGATGAAACCGATGCCGTGCACATTCTTGCGCATCAGGCCATTTGGCCCCATCCAGCTGGTTTGCGCTGGCTGCATCGCGGCATGCAGTGGGTGCAAGCGGTTGCGGGCAATCCACTCGGCACGCGGATCGCGGCGAATAATGTCGCTCATCAGTGCACCTCCGCAGGTTCACGTTTTACTGGCGCAGATTTGCTGGGGATAACTTCTTCCTGCAACGCGTCGGCGACCAATTCGGCGATGTCTTTGATCAGCGGTCGCGGCTCGACCACGCCTTCGAGCATCGCGGTGCATTGCGGGCAGCCGACCGCCACCAGCTCCGCACCGGTTTCGCGGATGTCTTCCATGCGCATATCGGGGATACGTTGCTTACCGGGGATATCAGTAATGGGCGCACCGCCACCACCACCGCAGCAACGGGAGCGGAAACCGGAGCGCTGCATTTCCTTGACCTCGATGCCCAGCGCGCGCAACACATCACGCGGCGCTTCGTACTCGCCGTTGTAGCGGCCCAGATAACACGGGTCGTGATAGGTCACGCTGGAGCCTTTGTGCTGGCCCAGATTCAGCGCGCCACCTTGAATCAACTCAGCCATGTAAGTGCTGTGGTGTTGCACGAGGTAATTGCCATCGAACGCGCCGTACTCGTTTTTCAGCACATGGAAGCTGTGCGGATCGCAGGTGACGATGCGTTTGAAGCTGTATTTGCTCAGGGTCTGAATGTTGCGTCTGGCGAGCATCTGGAACGTCGCTTCATCACCGAGACGCCGTGCCACGTCGCCGCTGTCCCGCTCTTCAAGACCGAGCACTGCGAAGTCGACTTTGGCCGCTTTCAGGACTTTGACGAAGGCGCGCAAAGTGCGTTGGTTACGCATATCGAAAGCGCCATCGCCCACCCAGAACAGCACGTCGACAGCTTTTTTGTCGGAGAGCAGACCGAGGTTTAAATCCGCCGCCCAGTTCATCCGTCCGCCCGGTGCGAACCCACCCGGGTTGTCAGTGGCGATCAGGTTTTCCAGCACTTCAGCGCCTTTGTTGGGTGTAGCGCCCTTCTCGAGGGTCAAGTGACGGCGCATATCGACGATGGCGTCCACGTGCTCGATCATCATCGGGCACTCCTCAACGCATGCCCGGCAGGTGGTGCAGGACCACAGAGTTTCGGCGTCTACCAGACCGTTGACGATGGGTTGATGGGGGTTACCGCTGTGCTCGCCGATGGCTTTGCCTGGATAAGGGCTACCGGCGAATTTGGCGTCGGTACCACCGGCCAGCCCGACGACCATGTCCTGAATCAGCTTTTTCGGGTTCAGTGGCTGACCGGCGGCGAATGCCGGACACGCTGCTTCACATTTGCCGCACTGCACGCAGGCGTCAAAACCCAGCAGTTGGTTCCAGGTAAAATCCTTGGGTTTTTCCACGCCGAGTGGTGCAGTTTTGTCATTGAGGTCGAGCGGCTTGAGGCCGGTTGAGCGACCACCGCCGAAGCGTTCAGCGCGACGGTGCCAGGCCAGATGCAATGCACCGGCAAAGGCGTGCTTCATCGGGCCGCCCCACGTCATGCCGAAGAACATTTCCGACACGCCCCACAGGCATCCCAGGCCCAGCAGCGCGACCAATACCCAGCCGCCGAAATCCTGCGGCAGAATCCCCGCGACCGGCAGCGTGACCAGAAAGAAGCTGACGGAAAACGCCATGAGGCTTTTCGGCAGGCGCATCCATGGGCCCTTGGACAGCCGAGCCGGTGGGTTACGGCGGCGCAGGAACATGAAGATCGCGCCGACAAACATTAAGGTCGACGCCAGCAGCAGGGCATAACCGAGGATACGGCTGTGCAGGCCAAAGCCGTGTACGACGATAGCCAGCAATGCCGACAGCACAAAGCCCAACGCCGTCGCGACGTGAGTATTGGCGATGTATTTGTCCCGGGCCACGACATGGTGCAGATCGACCATATAGCGCTTGGGCATGGCCAACAGCCCGCCGAGCAGGTCGACGTTAGAGGCTCGGCCATTGCGCCACATATTCACCCGCCGCACAGCCCCCAGGACAGCAAGGCCCAGAGCAGCGAACAGCAGGATCGGAAGCAGTGTGTTCAGCATGTGAAGCTCCTACGGCGCTCGGTCCGACAGAGGTCATCGGTCTCCTGTAGGAGTGAGCTTGCTCGCGATCCAGTGCGCAGCGCTGGCAATGGATTCAAATTCAAAGCCGACTGAAGGCCGTTCCGGCCTTATCGCGAGCAAGCTCACTCCTACAGGAGGATTCGGTGTTTCCTGTGGGAGCCGGGCTTGCCCGCGATACAGGCGCTGCGGTCTATCAGGTAGACCGCGTCATCGTTCATCGCGAGCAAGCTCACTCCTACAGGATCACCATCAGAAATCCTTACAGAGACGCAAGCCGTCGTAGATCGCCGCGTGGGTATTACGCTGTGCCACGCAGTCACCGATACGGAACAGCAGGTACCCGTCACCCGGTTCGCTCAAACAAGGTTGCGGCTGGATTGCGAACAGCGCTTCGATATCAATCTGGCCCTTGTTTCGCGAGTCGGCTTTCAACGCGTAATACAACTCTTCATCAGGACGCACGCCGTTCTCGACGACCACCTGATCCACCACCCGCTCTTCTTTCGTACCGGTGTATTCGTTCTCCAGTACCGCTACCAGCTTGTCGCCTTCGCGATAGACCTTCTCCAGCATCATGTCGCCGGTCATGATCACTTCTTTCGGATACATGCTGCGGTAGTACGTCGGGAACGAAGTGCCGCCAATCGCAACGCCCGGCTTGATGTCGTCGGTGACGATTTCTACCTGGCAGCCTTTGTCGGCGAGGAAGTCAGCCGCCGACATCCCGGTGAACTCACAGATGGTGTCGTAAACCAGCACGTTCTTGCCCGGCGCAACCTTGCCGTCGAGAATGTCCCAACTGCTGACCACTAAACCTTCAGCCGCGCCCCAATGTTCGTTCTGCTCCAGAAACGGATGACCGCCCACCGCCAGCACGACGATATCCGGACGCAGGTCCATGATGGTTGCCGGATCCGCCGCAGTACCCAGACGCAGATCGACTTTCAAGCGCGCCAGCTCCAGCTGGAACCAGCGGGTGATGCCTGCAATTTGGTCACGTTGCGGGGCTTTCGAGGCGGTGGTGATTTGCCCGCCGATAAACTCTTTCTTCTCGAACAAGGTCACGTCATGACCGCGCTCGGCCGACACCCGCGCTGCTTCCATGCCCGCAGGCCCGGCACCGACGATCACCACCTTGCGCTTCAGCCCGGTGGATTTTTCGATGATGTGCGGCACGCCCATGTATTCACGGGAGGTCGCGGCGTTCTGAATACACAGTACGTCGAGGCCCTGGTATTGGCGGTCGATGCAATAGTTGGCACCCACGCATTGTTTGATCTGGTCAACCTGGCCCATCTTGATCTTGGTGATCAGGTGCGGGTCAGCAATGTGAGCGCGAGTCATGCCGACCATGTCGACATAACCACCTTCGAGAATCCGCGTCGCCTGGTTCGGGTCCTTGATGTTCTGCGCGTGCAGCACAGGCGCCTTGACCACTTCTTTGATACCGGCGGCCAAATGCAAAAACGGCTCCGGGGGATAGCTCATGTTCGGAATAACGTTGGCCAGCGTGTTGTGGGTATCACAGCCCGAACCGACCACGCCGATGAAGTCGATCATGCCGGTCTGGTCGTAGTACTTGGCGATCTCCTTCATGTCTTCGTGGCTGAGGCCGTCAGGGTGAAATTCGTCACCACAGATACGCAGCCCCACGCAGAAGTCAGGACCGACTTCCTTGCGCACTGCCTTGATCACTTCCAGGCCAAAACGCATGCGATTTTCGAAGCTGCCGCCCCACTCGTCGGTACGCTTGTTAACCCGCGGGCTCCAGAACTGATCGATCATGTGCTGGTGCACCGCCGACAGTTCAACACCGTCCAGGCCACCCGCTTTGGCCCGCGCCGCAGCGCTGGCGTAGTTGCCGATCACCCGCCAGATTTCTTCCGGCTCGATGGTTTTGCAGGTCGCACGGTGCACCGGCTCGCGAATACCCGACGGCGACATCAGTGTCGGCCAATGATCGCCATCCCAACGAGAACGACGGCCCATGTGGGTAATCTGGATCATGATCTTGGCGCCGTGCTTGTGCATGGCGTCAGCAAGGTTCTGAAAGTGCGGGATGATCTTGTCGGTCGCCAGATTGACCGACTTCCACCAGCCTTGCGGGCTGTCGATAGCGACGCTGGAAGAGCCACCACAGATCGCCAGGCCAATCCCGCCCTTGGCCTTTTCCTCGTAGTACTTCACGTAGCGGTCGGTGGTCATGCCGCCATCGGTGGCGTAGACCTCGGCGTGCGCAGTACTCAGTACACGGTTGCGAATGGTGAGTTTGCCGATCTGGATAGGCTGAAACATCGCTTCGAAAGCCATAACACGATCCTCGACTTACAGCGGCTTGACGATGAACAGGCCATCGTCGTGGCCTTCTTCAGAACCGCCATACACTTGCTCGGCCACGGTGCGAATCGGGCTGCCTGCTGCGGCCAGAATCTGATCCATCGCACCGGCGAACCACCCGGTGAACATGTAATCGACCTTACGGCCGACTTTGCCGTAGACGTACACAAAGCAGGAGTGCTCAAGCTTGACGCTGGCGGTGCCCTTTTCCAGATCGATGTCCTGAATCTTGAACAGACCCCAGCCGCGCTGCGACAGACGCTTCATGTAATGCTCAAAAACCGCGACACCTTCCAGACCGTGGCATTCAGCTTCTTTTTCGCACCAGTGCCAGGCGGATTTGTAGCCAGCTTTGTAGAGAATCTCGGCGTAAGCATCAGCGCCCAGTACTTCTTCGATGCCCATGTGGTTGTTGACGAAAAAGTGCCGTGGCACGTACAGCATCGGCAACGCATCGGAGGTCCAGACGCCAGTTTCGCTGTCGACTTCGATAGGCAGTTGCGGGGCGATTTTAGCCATGGGGTCAAACTCCAGATGTCCGGGTTACGCCCACTGCGCGAAATGGCAGTGGGGTGATCAATTCAATTAAGGTTTTGCTCGTGACCGGGGTGTTACTCGCCCCAGACATCTTTGAGCACGTTGACCCAGTTCTCGCCCATGATCTTGCGCACCGTGCGCTCGGAATGGCCGCGCTTGAGCAGGGTCTCGGTCAGGTTCGGGAACTCGCCAACCGTGCGGATGCCCAGCGGGTTGATGATCTTGCCGAAGCTGGTCAGGCGGCGGGCGTAGCCCTTGTCGTGGGTCAGGTATTCGAAAAAGTCCTGACCGTGACCCTGAGTGAAGTCGGTCCCAATCCCGATGGCGTCTTCGCCGACGATGTTCATGGTGTACTCGATGGCTTCGGCGTAATCATCGATGGTCGAATCAATGCCTTTGGCCAGGAACGGCGCGAACATGGTCACGCCAACAAAACCGCCGTGATCGGCGATGAACTTGAGCTCTTCGTCAGATTTGTTGCGCGGGTGTTCTTTGAGACCAGACGGTAGGCAGTGGGAATAACAGACCGGCTTTTTCGATTCGAGGATGACTTCTTCTGAAGTCTTGGAGCCGACATGGGACAGGTCGCACATGACGCCGACCCGGTTCATTTCAGCGACAATTTCGCGGCCGAAACCCGACAGTCCGCCATCACGCTCGTAGCAACCGGTGCCCACCAGGTTCTGGGTGTTGTAGCACATCTGCACGATACCCACGCCCAGTTGCTTGAAGATCTCGACGTAGCCGATCTGGTCTTCATAAGCGTGCGCATTCTGGAAACCGAAGAGGATGCCGGTCTTGCCCAGTTCTTTCGCCTTGCGGATGTCGGCGGTGGTCCGCACCGGCATCACCAGGTCGCTGTTTTCGCGCATCAGCTTCTGGCTTTTGCAGATGCTGTCGATGGTCGCCTGGAAACCTTCCCACACCGACACAGTGCAGTTGGCCATGGTCAGACCGCCTTTGCGCATGTCTTCGAACAGCTCACGGTTCCACTTGGCGATGATCAGCCCGTCAATAACGATGCTGTCGGCGTGTAATTCGGCTGGGCTCATCAGGCTGTCCCTTTATATAAGTGCTGATTGGGTACTGGTGCGTCGAATCGTATGCCGGCGCTATTGGGGCCAGCATATGCCTGAGGGTCGAGCGAGCCGGGTGCAAAAACGACAGAGGGTTTGCCGAAAGCGTCAAGAAACGACAAAGGGCGACAGGACGCCGCCGACGTGCATCTCGCCAACCTGTTCTTTAGAGCGCGCTTAGGCCAGAATCCAGCTCATCAAATGGAGTGGAGAGACTCGATGAACAAGGTTTTCCTGGCTTTGCTTCTTTTAGCGTCCAGCATCGCTAGCGCCCACGCGGCACAAAACCCTGACGCATCCCCATGCGACGGCGTAGAAGAGGACCAACAAACACTTGAGTGCTCGAAGTACAGCCGCGACACGGCCGAGGAATTGCTGAAAGAAAATTTCCAGAACCTGTTGCAGCGGGTTAACACTCAGTTCGGCGCGAACAAATCGCAGGCCAACGCCTTTGCCGAAAAACTCAAGGCTGCCCAGCTAGCGTGGGAAAAACTTCGCGACGCCGACTGCGCAGTGGAAGTATTCCCGGCTGCGGCGGGTAGCAAAGCCTTTAACATCGCCCAGAACGACTGCCTGGCACGTACCAGCGATGAGCGCTCCGAGTATCTGGAATCGATTGCGCAGGAATGAACACGGCAATGAGCTATGGTGTCTGCCTTATAACCCAAGGCAATGACGTAAAGGCTCTCTCATGATTATTTGTGGTGTGGAAATCAAAGGCAGCGAGGCTATTTTTGCATTGGCGACCCGCCAGCAAGGCGGCCTTGAGCATGTGCCCCTGGCGACCAAGAAGCTGGCACTCGAAGATGACGACGAGTCCGCCAACGTCAAAGCTTTCGCGACTCAGATCGCCAGTTTCGTGCGCGAAAACGGTATCAGCCACATCGTCATCAAGAAGCGCAGTAAAAAAGGCGAATTCGCCGGTGGCCCGACCACCTTCAAGATCGAGACAGTCTTTCAGTTACTGCGTGATTGCGAGGTCACCCTGCTGTCACCGCAAACCATCAACGCGCAGAACAAGAAACACAACTTCGACCTGCCTGCTTCGCTGAACAAATATCAGCACGAGGCGTACAAGGCAGCGTGTTCGGGACTAATGAAAAACCTGTAGACGTGCACGCATAATCTTTAGGAGTGAGCTTGCTCGCGATAAGGCCGGAACGGCCTTAAATCGAATTCAGGTTCAAACTTTTACCAGCGCTTCGCACTGGATCGCGAGCAAGCTCACTCCTACAGGTGGAAACGCTCACAGGACAAATACAAACGGCCGCAATCATTGCTGATCGCGGCCGTTTTGTTTGCAGCAGGTCAATCGGTCAGTTCAGTACTGCCTTGCCAGCCCGCTCGCCCTTGCGACGACGGGAAACCAGAACACCGGCGGCAATCACCAGAATACTCAGCAAGCCCGTCGCGATGATCTCCACGCGGTGCGATTCCTGAACCAGCATGATGCCCAGCACGCCGACGATGAACACAATCACCGCCCAGGTCAGGTACGGGAACAGCCACATCCGGAACGACAGGGTCTCCCCCGCTGCGATGCTCTTCTGACGCATACGCAGTTGGGAAACCGCGATCACCAGGTACACCAGCAGCGCGATTGCACCGGAACTGGCGAGCAGGAATTCAAACACGGCAGCCGGAGCCACATAGTTAGCGAATACCGTCAGGAACGCAGCTGCAGTAGACAGGATCACCGCCCAGTGAGGTGTGCCGCTTTTGCTGGTGCGGGTCGCAACCGCTGGGGCATCACCGCGTTTGCCCAGCGAGAACAACATGCGCGAAGCGGTGTACAACGCGGAGTTCAAGCAGCTGGTTACCGCGATCAGCACCACGATATCCACAATCAACTTGGCATTCGGGATGCCCATCATGTCCAGCACGGTCTGGT
This sequence comes from Pseudomonas sp. HP_14, assembly GCF_055283875.1. Lineage (NCBI taxonomy): Bacteria > Pseudomonadati > Pseudomonadota > Gammaproteobacteria > Pseudomonadales > Pseudomonadaceae > Pseudomonas > Pseudomonas sp. HP_14. Next base: position 100,773 of record NZ_JBTOQI010000046.1, read on the forward strand.
AAGAGCCCACTTCAGCCAGGCGTGGATCATTCCACGGCACCAGCGAGACAACGATGAAAATCGAAACCAGATAGAACAGGCAGATCCGCCAGATCACCGAGTTGGTAGCCTTGGTGATCTGTTTTTCCGGATTTTTTGATTCCGCGGCAGCGATAGTAACGATCTCGGTGCCCATGAACGAGAACATGGTGGTCAGCATCGCAGCCAGCACCGCGCCCATACCGTTAGGCAAAAAGCCTTGGGTATCGAACAGGTGGCTGACGCCGCTGACCTGGCTGTTGGGCAGCAGACCGAAAATAGCCGCTACGCCCAGCGCTACAAAACCGATGATCGCCAGCACTTTGATCAAGGCGAACCAGAACTCGAACTCACCGTAGTTCTTCACGCTGAACAGGTTGGTTACCGTGAGCAGCAGGGTGATAACCAACGTGAACACCCAGATTGCGATGTTCGGGAACCACGCATGCAGGATCGTTGCGGCGGCGTTGGCCTCCAGCGGGATGACCAATACCCAGAACCACCAGTACAGCCAACCGATAGTGAAACCGGCCCAATGCCCGATAGCGCGATCGGCATACGTCGAAAACGACCCGGTATCCGGCGCCGCTACTGCCATTTCGGCCAACATGCGCATGACCAGTACTACCAGCGTACCGGCCGCCGCATAAGCCAACAGAACTGCCGGACCGGCTTCGGCAATCGCATGCCCGGAACCGACAAACAGACCGGCGCCAATGACACCAGCAATGGACAGCATGGTGATGTGCCGAGGTTTGAGCCCCTGATTGAGCTCTGAAGCATTAGGGATGCTGCTCATAAAACTACCTTTGCGTGCGGAGCGACTGCCTGACCGTCTCCGTAAAAGGAAAGAAACGGGGCGTTTTTTATTCTTTACGCAAGTTTTGCGCCAGAACAGTTCAAAAACGACGTCGCTTATGGAAACGTTAGTGCTAGAGCTATCGGATTAGTCTTGGGGAGAATCGTTTCAGCTAGTCAGTGACACGTTTTGTTACCGATGTGCACAGCGCCGCAGTAGAAAAATGCACCAAAAATACACAAAGCGTTTAGGTGCGCACTATCGGAGTGCCTGGCTGCGTACTGAGAAAAAGAAGCACAAAGTGACAGGACGGATCAGGCAGTTGATTGCTCTCTTAATACATCCATAGCAAATATTGGACTTGTAGAAGCTCACCGAGGTTACGAGGCCAGCGATGGCGGAGTGTCAGACAAACCGTCGTCGCTGGCCTCGTAACCTCGGTGAGTTCCTACAGGTTCAGGTCAACAATGCTGGACCTCGCCGATACATGGCTTAACAAATGCTTCAAGCCGACAGCGACATTTTGCGGTAACTCATGTCCAACACCCGTCGTCATCACCAGCTGCCCAATAAGTCCCGCAATTGCAACGGAGCAACACCCATGCAGATGTACAAAAAATTCCTGCTGGTCGCAGCCGCCACACTGGCGTTCACTACCAGTGCCTTTGCGGTGGAGACATTGAAGTTCGGTGTCGAAGGGGCTTACCCACCGTTCAACGGTAAGGATGCTAGCGGCCAGGCGGTGGGCTTCGATGTCGAAATCGGCCATGCCCTGTGCGCAAAAATGAAAGTCGAATGCGAAGTGGTGACATCCGACTGGGAACAGATCATCCCCGCACTTAATGAAAACAAGTTCGACTTCCTGATTTCCTCAATGTCCATCACCCAGGAGCGCCGCCAACTGGTGGACTTCACCGAGCCGTACTACTCGAACAAACTGCAGTTTGTCGCGCCGAAGGGCAGCGACATCAAAACTGACAAGGCGTCGATTCGCGACTCGCTGCTGGGCAAGACCATTGGTGCACAAGCGTCCACATTGTCAGCCTCCTGGCTGCAGGAAAACCTGGGCATGGATATTACTCTGAAGCTCTATGACACTCAGGAAAGTGCCTTTGCCGACCTGGCTGCCGGGCATATCGATGCACTGCTCGCCGACAAATATGTCAGCTATGAATGGCTCAAGGGCCAGCCGGGCTCAAGCTTTGAATACAAAGGCGATGCAGTTCTGGACAACGACAAGATTGGCATTGCCGTGCGCCTGAATGATCCATTGCGCGCCAGACTCAACCTGGCCATCAAGGAAATCATTGAGGACGGTACCTACAAGAAGATCAACGACAAGTATTTCCCGTTCAGCATTTTGTGATCGAAGGCTCTGGATCAAGCCTTTGCGGTAAATTTTTCAGGCCTCGGACGTTCATACGCATAGACGGCTGATCAGCACGCTGCTATGAAGGGGGCTGGCTTTTAAACCGCCAGCCCCTTACACGCTTGAACGCGATAGTTGACCATGGCCAACGACCCCGATTTGCACGATGAACAGCTTCGCAGTCGCTTCCGGGCACTGGACAGTTTCCTGTTTGCCTGGCAACCGCTATGGCGACCCAAGCCGTTCACTCACCTGCAGTTGCCTTGGGAGCATCAGTATCCAGAGCTGGCTGACTGGCTACGTCAGCGCTCGCTCAGCCAGGCCGAAGTTGCTCACAACCACCCCGAGCAACTGGCAGCACCTTTCCCCTTCCCGCAACTGGCGCACGAAGCAAGGGAGCTGAGTCACGTACAAGCATTGCCCACTTCGGCACTTGCCCCCGTAGAGCCACGCATGAGTGTCGACGTGCCAGGACGCAAATGGCAGCAGATCGAAGCGTTTGCCAGCTGCCTGAGCTTCGAGCGCAAACCTGCCCACTGGCTGGACTGGTGTTCGGGCAAAGGTCATCTGGGCCGTCGCTTGCTTGAAACCGGCCAGGCGTTAACCTGTCTGGAGCGCGACCCCGCTCTGATCAAGGCCGGAAGTGAACTCAGCAAGCGCCTGAAGCTTGAGGTCGGGCACGTCCAACAGGACGTCATGGCCGACGATGCCTGGCGCCGACTGCAAGCCCATCACACCCCGGTCGCTCTGCATGCGTGTGGAGATTTACATATTCAGTTGATGCGTCTTGCCAGTCAGGTCGGCTGCAACCAATTGGCTATCGCGCCATGTTGTTACAACCGCATCGAAGCCGAACAGTATCAGCCCGTATCCAGCGAAGGACAGGCATCAGCCTTGAGGCTATCCCGGGAAGATCTCGGCTTACCTCTGAGCGAGACCGTGACTGCCGGAGCTCGCGTTCGTCGCCAGCGCGATCAATCCATGGCTCGCCGACTGGCCTTTGATTTACTGCAAAGACGCCTGCAGAACAGCGACACCTACCTGCCGACCCCTTCACTGCCCAGTGCCTGGCTGGATAAGTCTTTTGAAGACTACTGTCGTGACCTGGCAGCACTCAAAGGCTTGCCCGACCCTGGCGTCCAACATTGGTCCACCCTTGAAACTGCGGGCCAGGAACGCCTGGCACAGGTGCGGAATCTGGAATTGGTTCGCAACTTGTTCCGTCGGCCTCTGGAGTTATGGCTGGTGCTTGATCAGGCGCTTTATCTGCAAGAACAGCACTACCGTGTGAGCGTCGGCACCTTCTGCGAAAGCAACATCACCCCACGTAATCTGTTGCTGATTGCAGAGCTGCATTGACGCGGATCAACTGGATAGCCTGTGGATAACTCTGTTGATGAAATATCAAAGGGCGGATGATTTGCTTAGCAAGCTACTTATCCGAACGGTCAGAAGTTAACCTCAATTAAGAATAAAAAACCTTATAAAACATAAAGTTAAACTCAAACAAGAAGATTTCCATAAATTTCATTCCATTTGGCTATTTTCGCTCCCCCATTGTGCATAAAGATTTGAGCACAAGCGGTAAAGAAGGCCGCCAGGCACAGTGCTGCAATGTCATCAGGATGCTCACTGGCATCGCCCGTTACGCCGACCGACTACTGAGGAAGGAAACGTCTGATGAAAAATCTTGAAGCCGCCAAAGAACTGCGCAAAGCCGATTTGCATACGCCAAACAGCCTGGGCGAAGAAGCACGGCGTGATCTGTCCGCTGAACTCAATACCTTGCTGGCCGATATCTTCGGCCTGTACCTGAAAACCAAAAACTTCCACTGGCACATGTCCGGCCCTTACTTTCGCGACTATCACTTGTTGCTGGATGACCAGGCCGATCAAATTTTCGCCACTACCGATGCCATCGCTGAACGCGTCCGCAAACTGGGCGGCACCACCTTGCGCTCGACCGGCCACATCCAGCGCCTGCAACGTATTGCCGACAACGACGCTGACTTCGTGACACCAGCCGACATGCTCGCGGAACTGCGCGAGGACAACATGCAACTGGCCAACTACATGCGCGAAACCCACGCGCTGTGCGACGAACACAACGATGTCGCCACCGCCAGCCTGCTGGAAAACTGGATCGACGAGGCCGAACGTCGTATCTGGTTCCTGTTTGAGTCGGGGCGTACTGCTTAATAAAAAGCTTCTGTTGGAGCCGGGCTTGCCCGCGAAGAACGGTTACGCGGTGTACCTGCAAACACTGGCTTGTCCCTATTCGCGGGCAAGCCTCGCTCCAACGAGCCAGAGCGCCAAACAGCCCACCGAATTCCTCTGTTGCCCCTCCCCCCCGCGGTCTTTAGACTTACGCCTCATTTAAGCGAGAGCAGGGTCGATGTCCACGGTCTTTCCCGAAGATTCTGTCGGTCTAGTCACGCCGCAAACGGCACATTTCAGCGAGCCTCTGGCACTGGCCTGTGGCCGCTCGTTGCCTGCCTACGATCTGATTTACGAAACCTATGGCGAACTCAACGCAGCGCGCAGCAACGCCGTGTTGATTTGTCATGCCCTTTCCGGTCACCACCACGCGGCAGGCTACAACAGCGTCGATGACCGCAAGCCCGGTTGGTGGGACAGTTGTATCGGTCCTGGCAAGCCTATCGATACCAACCGGTTCTTCGTCGTCAGCCTTAATAACCTCGGCGGCTGCAATGGCTCAACAGGCCCGAGCAGCATCGACCCGGAAACCGGCAAGCCTTTCGGTGCCAACTTCCCGGTCCTGACCGTTGAGGACTGGGTACACAGCCAGGCGCGGCTGGCCGACCTGCTGGGCGTGCAACAGTGGGCGGCAGTCGTCGGTGGCAGCCTGGGCGGTATGCAGGCGCTGCAATGGACCATGACTTACCCGGACCGGGTGCGACACTGTCTGGCGATTGCCTCGGCTCCCAAGTTGTCAGCGCAAAACATCGCTTTCAACGAGGTTGCGCGTCAGGCCATCCTTTCGGACCCTGAATTCCACGGCGGCGACTTTCAGGAATTTGGCGTTATCCCCAAACGCGGCCTGATGCTGGCGCGGATGGTCGGGCACATCACTTACCTGTCCGATGACTCCATGGGTGAAAAATTTGGCCGCGGGCTGAAGAGCGAGAAGCTCAACTACGATTTCCACAGCGTGGAGTTTCAGGTTGAAAGCTATCTGCGTTATCAGGGCGAAGAGTTCTCCGGGCGCTTCGATGCCAACACTTACCTGTTGATGACCAAAGCGCTGGACTACTTCGACCCGGCAGGTGCTTTCAACGACAACCTGGCCGCGACGTTCGCCAATGTGACCGCAGACTTCTGCGTCATGTCGTTCACCACTGACTGGCGCTTCTCGCCTGCCCGATCGCGGGAACTGGTGGATGCCCTGATGGCAGCGAAAAAGAACGTCTGCTACATGGAGATCGATGCACCCCAGGGCCACGATGCGTTCCTGATCCCGATCCCGCGTTACCTGCAGGCTTTCTCCAGTTACATGAACCGAATTGTACTTTGAGGACGCCATGAGAGCCGATCTTGAAATCATCCAAGAATGGATCCCTGCGGGCAGTCGCGTACTCGACCTTGGTTGCGGCGACGGCGAACTGCTGGCCTGGTTGCGCGACAACAAGCAAGTGACCGGCTATGGCCTGGAAAACGACGCCGATAACATCGCCCGCTGCATCACCAAGGGCGTCAACGTTATCGAACAGGATCTGGACAAGGGCCTGGGCAACTTCGCCAGTAACAGCTTTGACGTCGTAGTCATGACCCAGGCCCTGCAAGCCGTGCACTACCCGGACAAGATTCTCGACGAAATGCTGCGCGTGGGCCGTCAGTGCATCATCACTTTCCCGAACTTCGGTCACTGGCGCTGCCGCTGGTATCTGGCGACGAAGGGCCGGATGCCGGTTTCTGACTTTCTGCCTTACACCTGGTACAACACGCCGAACATCCACTTCTGCACCTTTGAAGACTTCGAAGAGCTGTGCCGTGGGCGTCACGCGAAGGTCATTGATCGGCTCGCGGTGGATCAACAGCACCGGCACGGCTGGGCCAGCAAACAATGGCCTAACCTGTTAGGTGAGATCGGTATCTACCGGGTCAGCAGCCCGGGCTTGCAGGAACACCAGATCGCGATTTGAAGCAAACCTAAAACCGGAATCTGTAGGAGTGAGCTTGCTCGCGATTCGGTTTCACTGGCGCTAAATTACCGTCTGAACGGGCGCTATCGCGAGCAAGCTCACTCCTACAGGACCGTATTTCAATTCATAGACAGGAGAACAACCATGCGTCGCCTGGCAATCATGTTGATGTGCGCCCTTAGCCTGTCGGCGTTTGCCGCAGACTATGCCAAGCCCAACCGGCAAGAGACCTTTGGCGACGTAACGGTCTATTACAACGCTTTTGCTTCAAGCACCTTGTCACAGGAAGTGGCCGCCGCATCGGACCTGACTCGCAGCAAACAGCTAAGCGTGCTGAACATCACCGTACTCAAGGCGGGCAAGCCATTACCATCGAGCGTAAACGGCACCTACAAGGACCTGACCGGACGCCCTCAGCCTCTGACCTTCAAGCAAGTCTCGGACAAAGGCTGGATCAGCTATATCGCGCAGTTTCCGGTTAAACAGGCCGAAACCTACACCTTCAACATTGATGTGAAAGCCGGGAATGAAGAAAGCCATTCCTTCAGCTTCAATCAAGACATTTACCCAGGCGAATGATGAATTTCCCTCAGCTTGTATTGGCCAGCCACAACGCTGGCAAGCTCAAAGAACTCCAGGCCATGCTCGGCGACAGCGTGCAACTGCGCTCCATCGGGGAATTCAGCAGCGTGGAACCGGAAGAAACCGGCCTGTCGTTTGTTGAGAACGCGATCCTCAAGGCACGCAACGCAGCACGGATTTCCGGCTTGCCAGCACTGGCAGACGACTCGGGCCTGGCAGTGGACTTCCTCGGCGGCGCGCCAGGGATCTATTCCGCGCGCTACGCCGACGGCCAAGGCGATGCCGCCAACAACGCCAAGCTGCTCGATGCGCTCAGAGATGTGCCTGAAGAGCAACGCGGTGCCCAGTTTGTTTGCGTGCTGGCGCTGGTTCGCCATGCGGACGATCCACTGCCCATCCTCTGCGAAGGTTTGTGGCACGGGCGCATTCTGAACGCTGCCAGCGGTGAGCACGGCTTCGGTTACGATCCACTGTTCTGGGTGCCGGAACGCGATTGTTCCAGCGCGGATCTGAGCCCTGTAGAAAAGAATCAACTCAGCCATCGCGCCCGCGCTATGACGATCTTGCGCCAGCGTCTGGGCCTGGATCTGAAATGACCCAGGAAACGCCTGCAACAACGCTGTACCTCGGCGAAACCGGTTTTACCTCGACCGGGCCGAGGGCTGCACTGCCGCAACTGCCGCCGCTGTCGCTGTACATCCACATCCCGTGGTGCGTGCGCAAATGCCCGTACTGCGACTTCAACTCGCACACCGCCAGCCCGGTGTTGCCAGAAGCCGAATACATCGATGCGCTGCTGGCCGACCTTGATCTGGATTTGCCCCATGTGCACGGCCGTGAGCTGAGCTCGATCTTCTTCGGTGGCGGCACCCCAAGTCTGTTCAGTGCTGATGCGCTGGGCCGCTTGCTCCAGGGTGTCGAGCAACGGATTCGCTTTGCCAGCGACATCGAAATAACCCTTGAAGCGAATCCCGGCACCTTCGAGCAGGTCAAGTTCAGCGCCTATCGCGGGCTGGGCATCAATCGCCTGTCCATCGGCATCCAGAGTTTCCAGGAAGCCAAACTCAAGGCACTGGGCCGGATCCACAATGGTGACGAAGCGATTCGCGCCGCAGACATGGCGCGTCAGGCGGGCTTCGATAACTTCAACATGGACTTGATGCACGGCCTGCCGGATCAGTCGCCCGACGATGCATTGGGCGACCTGCAACAAGCCATCGACCTGAAACCGACGCATTTGTCCTGGTATCAGCTGACGCTGGAGCCCAACACGGTGTTCTGGAATCAGCCGCCGACGCTGCCTGAAGACGACATCCTGTGGGACATCCAGGAGGCAGGCCAGTTGCTGCTGGCACAGAACGGCTACGCGCAATACGAAGTGTCTGCCTACGCGCAACCCGGCCGACCGGCGCGGCATAACCTGAATTACTGGAGCTTCGGTGATTTCATCGGCATCGGTGCCGGAGCCCATGGCAAGCTCAGTCATCCGGACGGGCACATCGTGCGCACCTGGAAAACCCGCTTGCCCAAGGATTACCTGAACCCGGCCAAGCCATTCAAGGCTGGCGAGAAGCTGCTGAGCATTGAAGAGCTGCCTTTCGAGTTCCTGATGAACGCCCTGCGCCTGACAAATGGTGTGGACGCTGCATTATTTCGCGACCGTACGGGTCTAAGCCTCGATTCGCTGGCCAGCGCGCGCCGACAAGCCGAACAACGTGGCCTGCTGCAAGCGGATCCGGCCCGACTGGTTGCAACGCCGCAAGGCCAGTTGTTCCTCAACGACCTGCTGCAATACTTTCTGATCTAAGGACCCTGCATGGATTTGATACTCGACCTGCTCGCCACCATCTCCCGTTGGAGCCGCAGCAACCTATCGGAAATATCCCTCGCCTTGGTGGGCTGTTTGCTGGTGCTGTTTGGCTCGGACTTCAAGGGCTGGGTCGAACAGCGCATCAGTAGCTTTGCAGGAGCCTTGCGCATCCCGCTGATGGCGTTGCTGGTGACCATCGGCAGCGGCGCAGCGTTGATATACGCCACACCGTGGGTCATTCGCGGACTGAGCCAGTTCAACAACTACAGCCTGGCGCCCGTGTTGTTGGTGGTGTTGGTGTTGATCGGGGTTGTTGCGGACAGGAAGTGACGCTCAGTAGAAACGGTAGGAGCCAACTTGTTGGCGAGACATTGGTCCTGCGAACACAGGAATATTGCCTCGCGAACAAGTTCGCTCCTACCGAGGGATCGGCGGATTAATCCACCTTCTCGAACTTCAAATCCCACACGCCGTGCCCCAGGCGCTCGCCGCGGCGTTCGAACTTGGTGATCGGGCGCTCGGCCGGGCGTGGCACGCACTTGCCGTCTTCAGCCAGGTTGCGATAACCCGGCGCAACATTCATCACTTCCAGCATAAACTCGGCATACGGTTCCCAGTCGGTGGCCATGTGCAGAACACCGCCGACTTTCAACTTGCTGCGCACCAGTTCGGCAAACGCGGGCTGCACGATGCGGCGCTTGTGGTGACGGCTCTTGTGCCACGGATCCGGGAAGAACAGCATCAGGCGGTCAAGGCTGTTGTCAGCGATGCAGCGGTTGAGCACTTCAATTGCGTCGCAATCGTAGACCCGCACGTTGGTCAGGCCTTGGGTCAGCACACCATTGAGCAGTGCGCCAACGCCCGGGTTGTGAACCTCCACACCGATGAAATCCTGATCCGGCGCGGCCGCTGCCATTTCCAGCAGCGAATGGCCCATGCCGAAGCCGATTTCCAGTGTGCGCGGCGCCGAACGGCCAAACACCTGATCGTAGTCCACTGGCGCGTCGGCCAAAGGCAGCACATACAGCGGACGACCTTGGTCCAGGCCGCGCTGCTGGCCTTCAGTCATACGACCGGCGCGCATCACGAAACTCTTGATACGGCGGTGCTGGCGCTCTTCGCCGTCTTCGGCAACAGGCAGCTCTGGGTTTGGAATGTCTGGATCAGTCATCAAAAGGGTCTCATCAAACAACGCGTACTAACTGAATTAATGCTTTCCTGTAGGAGCTCACGAGCAACGCGAGGCAGCGATAGCGGTGTGTCAGGCAAACCGCTATCGCTGCCTCGCGTTGCTCGTGAGCTCCTACATAGTTACTGTTTTACCGGATCAACCCATCCAGCGGCGAAGATGCGCTGGCATAGAGTTTTCTTGGCATACGGCCTGCGAGGTAAGCCATACGACCGGCAATAACGGCGTGTTTCATGGCTGCGCCCATCAGGATCGGGTCTTGAGCGTGGGCGATGGCCGAGTTCATCAACACGGCCTCACAGCCCAGTTCCATAGCAATGGTCGCATCGGAAGCCGTGCCGACACCGGCATCGACCAACACCGGGACTTTGGTTTCTTCCAGGATGATCTGCAGGTTGTAAGGGTTGCAGATGCCCAGCCCGCTGCCGATCAGGCCAGCCAGCGGCATGATGGCGATGCAGCCGATTTCCGCCAGCTGGCGCGCAATGATCGGGTCATCACTGGTGTAAACCATCACGTCGAAGCCTTCCTTCACCAGCACTTCGGCGGCCTTGAGGGTTTCGATCACGTTAGGGAACAGAGTTTTCTGATCCGCGAGGACTTCCAGCTTGACCAGATTCTTGCCGTCGAGCAGTTCACGGGCCAGGCGGCAGGTGCGCACCGCCTCAATCGCGTCAAAGCAACCGGCGGTATTCGGCAGGATCGTGTAACGATCCGGCGGCAGGACATCCAGCAGGTTCGGCTCACCCGGGTTCTGGCCCAGATTTGTACGGCGTACTGCGACGGTGACGATCTCGGCACCCGACGCTTCAATGGCCAGACGGGTCTGCTCCATATCCACGTACTTGCCGGTACCCACCAGCAGGCGTGACTCGAAAGTCCGACCGGCCAGGATAAACGGCTTGTCGCTGCGAACATTGCTCATTGGAAATCCTCTTGGAAGTTGAGGTCTTGCAGTTGAATCAGAAAATGTCGAAGCCTAGCCGCCGCCAATCGCGTGGACGACTTCGACCTGATCGCCTTCGCGCAGAGCCGTTGTCTCATGCTGGCTGCGCGGCACGATATCCAGGTTCAGCTCGACTGCGACACGACGCCCGACAAGATCAAGGCGGGTCAGCAAGGCCAGAACGGTCGCGCCGTCAGGCAATTCAAAGGGTTCACCGTTCAACTGAATGTGCATGCGCGGGAGCAGCCATCATTTTTGGGGCGAGCATTCTAGCCCGATCAGCCTGGATGACCAAGGTAAAGCGATGTGTGGGACTTCGCTCCTACCGGTCCGTGGTCTATCGAGTATCAAACCCCACCGAGTCGCCAAGCGGTCAAACCGAGCAGCGCCCAGCCCACCAGAAATGCCAGACCACCGAACGGTGTAATGATGCCCAGCTTGCTGATACCGGTCAGGGTCAACAGATACAAACTGCCCGAAAACAGCACAATTCCCAGCGCAAACGAGAAGCCCGCCCAGGTCATGAGCCTGCCCGGAAGCTGAGCGGCAAGCACCGCTACGCCCAGAATCGCCAACGCGTGGATCAGTTGATAGAGCACGCCTGTATGAAAAATCGCCAGATACTCAGGGCTCAGGCGGTTCTTGAGGCCATGCGCAGCAAACGCTCCCAGCGCGACGCCGGTAAAGCCAAAAAACGCGGCCAACATCAAAAAGCTACGAACCATAACTAACTCCGTTCAAAAATCGTCCAAAGGCGCACGGTCTGTATAATGGCCCGCTCAACGGGTTCGGCCAAGCCATCTCTATGCTGCGTTCATTAGTACGTCGTCTTATCAAAGCCCTGCTCCTGTTTGCTGCGGGTAGCGTGTTGCTGGTCCTGATCTTCCGTTTCGTGCCGCCGCCGGGTACTGCGTTGATGGTCGAGCGCAAGATTGAATCATGGGCTGACGGCAAGCCTATTGATCTACAGCGCACCTGGCAGCCATGGGACAAGATTTCCAATGACCTGAAGGTCGCGGTCATCGCGGGCGAAGATCAGAAATTCTCCGAGCACTGGGGCTTTGACGTCGAAGCCATTCAGGCGGCCATTGCCCACAACGAGATGGGCGGCTCGATTCGCGGCGCCAGCACCCTGAGCCAGCAAGTCTCCAAGAACCTCTTCCTGTGGTCGGGTCGCAGCTATCTGCGCAAAGGGCTTGAGGCCTGGTTTACCGGGCTGATTGAAATCCTCTGGTCCAAGCAGCGAATCCTTGAGGTGTACCTGAACAGCGTCGAGTGGGATGACGGTGTGTTCGGCGCTCAGGCGGCTGCGCAGCATCACTTCGGCGTGAATGCCAGCGCGCTTTCGATGCAGCAGGCCAGCTATCTGGCAGCGGTGCTGCCCAACCCCCGCGAATGGAGCGCCAGCCGTCCAACCAGTTATGTTGCAGGTCGCGCCAGCTGGATTCGTCGCCAGATGCAGCAGCTGGGTGGGGATGATTATCTGCTAGGGCTAAACAGCAGCCGTAAGCTCTAACAGGCAGCCCCGAACCGGTAGGAGCGAATTCATTCGCGAACGGCTGCGCAGCAGTCGTAAACCTGGCGACCCGGTGCCAGCATGTGAACTGAGGCGCGCCCATTGCTGCCGCTTCGCGCCAGTTCGCGAATAAATTCGCTCCGACCCAGGACGCGAACTAATCCCGATTAAAACGCTGGCACAACGTCCCCGTGGTATTTCTCCAGGATGAACGCTTTCACTTCAGGCGAATTCAGCGCAGCACCCAGCTTTTTCACAGCAGGCAGATCTGCCTTGTCCCGGCGCACGTACAGGTAGTTGGCGTAAGGCGATTCCGAGCTTTCGATGAACAGCGCATCTTTATGCGGCTCAAGCTTGGCTTCAAGCGCGTAGTTGGCATTGATGAGCGCCAGATCAACCTGACTCAGAGCGCGAGGCAGCATGGCGGCTTCCAGCTCCTTGAACTTCAGGTTTTTCGGGTTGCTGGTGATGTCCTGACGGGTTGCCATGATGTTGCCTGGGTCTTTCAGGGTGATCAGACCTTGTTTGGCGATCAGCAATAAAGCCCGCCCGGAGTTGGTCGGGTCATTGGGAATGGCGATGGTTGCGCCATCCTTCAGCTCGGCAATCGATTTGATCTTCTTCGAGTACGCGCCGAACGGTTCGATGTGCACCGCAACCACCGGCACTTGATCGCTGCCCGGATGGCTCTTCTTGTAGGCGTCGTAATACGGCTTGCTCTGGAAGTAGTTGGCGTCCAGCAAACCTTCATCCACCTGACGATCCGGCTGCACGTAATCCGAAAATACTTTCACGTCCAGAGTCACTCCCTCCTTGGCCAGAGTCGGCTTGAGGAACTCCAGGATTTCGGCATGGGGCACAGGCACAACAGCGATTTTCAGGGCGTCGGCGTAAGCGGAACCTACTGCGGCGACCAATAGCGCCAGGGACAGGGCAACACGTTTCACGATAGATCACCTTTCAGAGTGGGCAGATAACGCAGGAATTGAGGCGTTTTAACGCTGTTCGTCAAAACGCTTCAGGGAAAAGGCCGACAAGTCCACATCGCTCTTGCCGCTGATGCACCACTGCGCGAGCGCCTCGCCGAGACCGGCGGAATGCTTGAAGCCGTGGCCCGAGCAGGCGGAAACAACCAGCACGTTTTTCAATGCCGGGTGTTCGTCGATGATGAAGTTGTAATCGGGCGTTACGGTGTAAGCGCAGACAGAGGACTTGACCACCCGTGAGGTGACGCCTGCGATCTTGTCGCGCACCTGGCCGTCGAACATGCTCTGCTCTTCTTCAACACTGATCGATCTGTTAAGTGCATCTGCCGAAGAGGCGTCGCGATACTGTTCAGTGGCGACCTTCATGCTGCCTTCGCCCGGCAGTGGCGGGAACCCGTAATTGATGTCGACTTCGCCCGGACCGTGGGTCAGGATGAAGCTAGGCGATTTGGCCGCAAAGGTCGCACCCTCCTCCAGCTCAAACCAGAACAGCTTTTGTCGGCAGACCCGTAACAGACGGTTAAACGGCTCACCCAGCAAATCCGCAGACCACATACCCGCACTGACCACCACCTTATCGGCGAGAATCGTGCGCTCATCAGTAATGATCCTGACGCCCTCTGCGTTCGAGGTGATGCCTGTGACGGTCTCTCCCGTCAGCAACGTCGCGCCATGCTCGCGTGCCAGTTTGAGCTGCACATCAATGCAGCGCTCCGGCCGCACATAACCGCCGTCTGGCTCAAAATAGCCAATCGCGCTGTCCAGCACTGGGGCGAACTGCGGGAAGCGTTGTCGAATCTGCGCCGCGTCGAGTACTTCGTGGTCGATGCCGTAGGTTTTGGCCAGATGGGTGGTGCGATGGGTGAAATCGGTTTCGTCTTGAGGATCGTAAGCAGGGCTGGATGTCATCACCAGGACGCCGCACTGCTCAAACAGCGATTCACCCGTCAGCGCCTCAAGTTCACGCCAGATGCGGTGGGAGTTGTGCACGATCGGAACATATTCAGCGCCTTCACCCACGGCCAGACGGGTAATGCGCGTATCGCCGTGGCTGGAGCCTTCGGTGTGCGGAGGGTTGTACCGGTCGATGCCAATGACCCGGACGCCAGCCTTGGCCAGTTGATACGCGGTCGACGCGCCCATAGCACCAAGGCCCAGTACCGCTACTTCACACCGCTCAGCCATCTGCTCATCGCCCAAAAAGCAGACATTTGAGTATTTATGCCTATGCAAGGCAACGATCAAAAAACCATAAGCTTATGCCGGAAAAGCACACGTACCTGTGGGAGCCGAGCTTGCTCGCGATGAACGATAACTCGATTGGCTTGATGGACCGCAGCGCCGGCATCGCGAGCAAGCTCGGCTCCTACAGGGGGCCAGAAACAAAAACGCCCTGACCGGTTTCCCGGTCAGGGCGTTTGTTTGTCGATGAACCGTTATTACGCGGCTATCGACAACTTGAGCTTGTTCATCGCGCTCTTCTCAAGCTGACGAATACGCTCGGCGGAGACGTTGTACTTCTGCGCCAGGTCGTGCAGCGTGGCCTTCTCTTCAGCCAGCCAGCGCTGATAGAGGATGTCACGGCTACGGTCGTCCAGCACCTCCAGCGCCTGATGCAGATTGGCGGTGGAGTTGTCAGTCCAGTCGGAATCTTCCAGCTGACGTGCCGGATCATAACGGTGGTCTTCCAGGTAGTTCGCTGGCGACTGGAACGCACTGTCGTCGTCGGCTTCAGCAGCCGGGTCGAACGCCATATCGTGCCCTGTCAGGCGACTTTCCATCTCGCGCACTTCACGCGGCTCAACGCCGAGGCTTTCAGCCACACGATGAACTTCTTCATTGTTCAGCCACGCCAGACGTTTCTTCTGGCCGCGCAGGTTGAAGAACAGCTTGCGCTGGGCCTTGGTGGTCGCGACTTTCACAATGCGCCAGTTGCGCAGGATGAACTCGTGAATTTCCGCCTTGATCCAGTGAACAGCGAACGAAACCAGACGCACACCCATTTCCGGGTTAAAGCGTTTAACGGCCTTCATCAGGCCAACGTTACCTTCCTGGATCAGATCTGACTGAGCCAGGCCGTAACCGGAATAGCTGCGTGCGATGTGCACAACAAAACGCAGGTGGGCGAGGACCATCTGCCGAGCCGCCCCCAGATCCTGCTCATAATAGAGACTCTCAGCCAGTTCACGCTCCTGCTCAGGGGTCAGCAAAGGAATGCTGTTCACCGTGTGCACATAGGCTTCCAGGTTCGCACCCGGGACTAAGGCATACGCAGGTTGCAAAGAAGTGGTCATACGAAATGTTACCTCCGTCACATGACTCGTGCAGTTCAGCACTGCGAAATTGACCCGGGAACCGCTAAACAAGTTCCCTGTATAAAAAAGTCAATACATGAAGAAAAATTTACCGAGGTGCCAGCTCTCTCAAATGGCGTGCTACTGCAATCCAAGCACCGATATACCCTAACAACACCGCTCCAAGCAAGAGTGATAGACCATCGGACGCTGGTACGCCAGCCAGAGAAAAGTCACTTCCGTACAATCCGGCCAGCCCGATAACCGCGTCATTGAGCCAGTTCAGGCCGTATGCCAGCACGCCCCACGACAGGAAACCCGCACCCAGGCCATACAATGCGCCCATATAAAGGAAGGGACGACGTACATAACTGTCGGTGCCGCCTACCAATTTGATGACCTCGATTTCGGTACGACGGTTCTCGATGTGCAGACGTATGGTGTTACCAATTACCAGCAACAGCGCGGCAACCAATAGCACAGTCAGACCAAAGACAAACCGATCACCCAGTTTGAGGATTGCGGCAAGACGCTCAACCCAGACCAGATCCAGTTGCGCCTGCTCCACATTAGGCATACCTGCCAACTGAGTACGCAAGGCCTCCAGCGCAGGCTTGTCTACCTCGTCCGGCGTGACCAGCACGACGCCCGGCAGCGGATTTTCCGGCAATTCCTTCAAGGCCTCACCCAGCCCGGACTGCTGCTGAAATTCAGCCAGCGCCTGTTCGCGGCTGATGTATTCAGCCTCGGCAACACCCGGCATCAGACGAATTTCGTTCCGTAATTTTTCGCCCTGGCTGGCCGTAGCATCCAGCTTCAGGTAAATCGATATCTGCGCAGCACGCTGCCAGGAACCGCCCAGCCGCTCGACATTGTTGAGCAGCAACGACAAGCCCATGGGCAGGCTCAAAGCAATCGCCATCACCAGACACGTGAAGAAACTGCCGATGGGCTGTTTTCCCAGACGCCGCAAGCTGTCGATCAAACTGGAGCGGTGCGCTTCCAGCCAGGCGTTGAACAGCGTACCGAAATCCGGGCCGTCATCGTCATGGCTGTTTTTTGGCTTTTTCGGAGCAGGATCGGCGGCTTTCGGCGATACGCGCTCGGAAACTTTAGGGGAACGTGTAGCACTCATACCCCAGCCTCCCCGTCACCGATCAGACGACCGCGTTGCAGCGTGAGCATGCGGTGACGCATACGGGCAATCAGCGCCAGATCGTGACTGGCAATCAGCACGCTGGTGCCGAGGCGATTGATGTCTTCAAACACACCCATGATTTCCGCTGCGAGACGTGGATCGAGGTTACCGGTGGGTTCGTCCGCGAGTAGCAAAGCAGGGCGATGCACAATGGCGCGAGCAATGCCCACCCGTTGCTGTTGACCGGTGGAAAGGTCACCCGGGTACAGCTCGGCCTTGTCCGACAACGCTACGCGCTCCAGAGCGGAGTCCACACGCTTGGTGACTTCCAGCTTGGACAATCCCAGAATCTGCAAAGGCAGGGCGACGTTGTTGAATACCGTGCGATCAAACAGCAACTGGTGATTCTGGAACACCACGCCGATCTGCCGACGCAGGAATGGAATCTGTGCATTGCTGATCTGGCCCAGATCCTGACCTGCCAAGAGCAACTTGCCGGAAGTCGGGCGCTCCATGGCCAGCAGCAGACGCAGCAAGGTACTTTTGCCCGCGCCGGAGTGACCGGTCACAAACAGAAACTCACCACGACGCACTCGAAAGCTCAGCTCATGCAAGCCGACGTGTCCGTTCGGATAGCGTTTACCGACCTGTTCGAAACGAATCATGTGCGCTCGCGCTCCGCAAACAGGGCCTGAACAAACGGCTCGGCCTCAAAAGTACGCAGGTCATCAATGCCCTCACCCACGCCGATATAGCGGATGGGCAGGTCAAACTGTTTGGCGAGCGCAAAGATCACGCCGCCTTTAGCCGTACCGTCCAGCTTGGTCAGTGCCAGGCCGGTCAGGGACACTGCCTGGTGGAAATGCTTGGCCTGGCTGATCGCGTTCTGCCCGGTACCGGCGTCCAGCACCAACAGGACTTCGTGAGGTGCCTCCGCGTCCAGCTTGCCGATCACGCGGCGCACCTTCTTCAACTCTTCCATCAGGTTGTCTTTGGTTTGCAGACGACCGGCCGTGTCGGCAATCAAAACGTCGATACCGCGCGCCTTGGCGGCCTGTACGGCGTCGAAGATCACCGAAGCGGAGTCTGCGCCGGTGTGCTGAGCGATAACCGGGATCTTGTTGCGCTCGCCCCAAACCTGTAGCTGCTCGACAGCAGCGGCACGGAAGGTATCACCGGCAGCGAGCATGACTTTCTTGCCTTCCAGTTGCAGCTTCTTCGCCAGCTTGCCAATCGTGGTGGTCTTGCCTGCGCCGTTGACGCCGACGACCAGAATCACGAACGGCTTGCGCGAAGCATCAATGATCAGCGGCTGTTCAACCGGCTTGAGCATTGCGGCCAGCTCGCCTTGCAACGATGTGTACAGCGCCTGAGCATCGGTGAGCTGCTTACGGGCGACCTTCTGGGTCAGGCTCTGAATGATCACGCCTGTTGCCTCGACCCCAACGTCGGCGGTCAGCAATCGGGTTTCGATTTCTTCCAGCAAGTCATCGTCGATGACTTTCTTGCCCAGAAACAGACTGGCCATGCCTTCGCCAATACTGGCGCTGGTTTTGGACAAGCCTTGTTTGAGACGTGCGAAGAAGCCCGCTTTGGTGGCTTCAGGCTGGGCAGCAACCGGTGCCGCCGGGGCTTCGATGATCGGCGCAACGGCTGCAGCAGCGGCAGGGGCCATGGCAGCAACGACAGGCGGAACCACCGGCTCAGGCTGCGGCTCGGGTTCTACCGCAACTGGCTCTGGCTCTGGCTCTGGCTCTGGCTCTGGCTCTGGAATGATGGTCGATTCCGGTTCGGCAATCGGCACATCAATACGAGGCAATTCTGGCTCTGGCTCAAACGGAGCAGCAACAGGCGCAATCGGCGGCGTAACGTGCAGCTCATACTCATTGACCAGCGCGACAGGCTCTTCGGCGACCGGCAAGGTCAGCCATGGCTCTGCCGTGGGTTCGCCCGGCTGAACGTGCTCGACTGTCGGCTCTGCACTGAAAGTTTCCGGCGCAGGCGCCAGTGCAGCTGGTTGCTGCAGCTCAGCGGCCTCCGGAGTCGGTTCAACAACCGGCTCCGGGGCTGCTGGGGCCAAGTCTTGTGGTTGTTCGACCGTAGTTTCCTGCGGCTTCTTGCGCAGCCAACCGAACAGGCCTTTCTTCTCGCCAGCCGGGGCTGGGTTCTTCTTGTCGTCGTTGGAACCAAACATGGAGGACGGCTATCTCAAGGTAGCGACGCGCCAGAGCGGCGCCTCTGAAAAATTCTGGTATGCGAAACAGACTACATTTCAGTCTGCTTGTTCATCTGCTGGCCGAGCATAATCCGCAGTCTCCTGCAGGAGTGAGCTTGCTCGCGATAGCGTCTGCACAGGCAACTAATATGCTGGCTCTAAAATCGCATCGCGGGCAAGCGCGCTCCTACAGAGGCCCATGTTGCTTCGCGACGGCGCCATGTCAGAGAAACAGCGGAATCGTCTGCAAAGAATCTGCGTACAGGCCTATCTGATTCTTTTGTCATAGTCGGGAGCGAGACTGCCCGCTATCCTAACACCCCCGCGCCCGTGGACGCTAAGTTCAAACGGGCCGTCTTACAGGTTCAAATTACGAATGAATGCTCTAGCCCGCCGTGCCGCAGGCCTGCTGTTCGGCACAATTTGTCTGCCATTCGGTGCAATGGCCGCCGATCCGCAACCTACCCATGAATTCACACTCGCCAATGGCTTGAAGGTCATCGTCCGCGAAGACCATCGCGCGCCGGTTGTAGTGTCGCAAGTCTGGTATAAAGTGGGTTCCAGCTACGAGACCCCGGGCCAGACCGGCTTGTCCCATGCGCTTGAACACATGATGTTCAAAGGCAGCTCGAAAACCGGCCCGGGCGAAGCCTCGCTGATCCTGCGGGATCTGGGTGCTGAAGAGAACGCGTTCACGAGCGACGACTACACCGCTTACTACCAGGTGCTGGCCCGTGATCGTCTGGCGGTGGCCTTCGAGCTGGAAGCTGACCGCATGGCCAGCCTCACACTGCCCGCCGACGAGTTCAGCCGCGAAATCGAAGTGATCAAGGAAGAACGCCGTCTGCGCACCGACGACAAGCCAACGTCGAAAGCCTTCGAGCGCTTCAAGGCCATGGCTTACCCGGCCAGCGGCTATCACACGCCGACCATTGGCTGGATGGCAGACCTGGACCGCATGAAGGTCGAAGAGCTGCGTCACTGGTATCAATCCTGGTATGTGCCGAACAACGCCACACTGGTGGTGGTAGGGGACGTCAAACCGGATGAAGTCAAAGCGCTGGCTGAGCGCTTCTTCGGTCCGATTGCGCGCCGCGATGTACCGCCTTCGAAAAAACCGCTGGAGCTGGCAGAACCCGGTGAGCGTCGCATCACCCTCCACGTACAGACTCAATTGCCGAGTTTGATGTACGGCTTTAACGTGCCAAGTCTGGCCACCGCCGAAGACCCACGTTCGGTCAATGCGCTACGTCTGATCGCGGCCTTGCTGGATGGCGGCTATAGCGCACGTATCCCGACGCGCCTTGAGCGCGGCGAGGAACTGGTCTCCGGAGCAGGTTCGAACTACGACGCTTTCGCCCGCGGTGACAGCTTGTTCATGATCAGCGCCACGCCCAACACCCAGAAGAAGAAAACCCTCGCCGACGTTGAAGCCGGTATCTGGCGTTTGCTCAACGAACTGAAGACCAAGCCGCCGACCAACGAAGAACTCGAACGAGTACGTGCTCAAGTGATCGCCAGCCTGGTTTACGAGCGTGACTCGATTACCAGCCAGGCCAGCACTATCGGTGAGCTGGAAACCGTCGGCCTGTCGTGGAAGTTGATCGATGAGGAACTGGCCGCGCTGCAAAGCGTGACCCCGGCAGACATCCAGAAAGCCGCCAGCACTTACTTCACCCGTGAGCGCCTCAGCGTTGCACACGTTCTGCCTGAGGAGAAAGCAAAATGAGTGAGCGCAACGGCCCACGTAAGATGCTGTTTGGCCTGCTGTTGACCACCAGCCTCAGTGTTTTTGCTACACAATCGACGCTGGCTGAAGAAGCAGCCAGCAACGCCGCGCCTGCCCGTCCTGCTCTGGAGTCTTTGAAAGAACTCGATGGCAAGGCTCCAGCGCGTCGCGCCCTGAACATTCAGACCTGGCAAACCGCCGAAGGCGCCAAGGTACTGTTTGTCGAAGCTCACGAGCTGCCGATGTTCGACATGCGTCTGACCTTCGCCGCGGGCAGCAGCCAGGATCAAACACTGCCTGGGGTCGCCGTGCTGACCAATGCCATGCTCAACGAAGGCGTGAAAGGTAAGGACGTCACTGCTATCGCTCAGGGTTTCGAAGGCCTCGGCGCGGATTTTAGCAACGGTGCCTATCGCGACATGGCAGTGGCCTCGATCCGCAGCCTGAGCGCGACAGACAAGCGCGAGCCTGCGCTGAAGCTGTTCTCCGAAGTAGTCGGCAAACCCACCTTCCCTGCTGATTCGCTGACTCGTATCAAGAACCAGTTGCTGGCCAGTTTCGAGTACAAGAAGCAGAACCCAGGCTCGCTGGCCAGCCAGGAACTGTTCAAGCGCCTGTACGGCAATCACCCTTATGGCCACCCGAGCGAAGGCACGGCTGAAACCATCAAGCCAATCACCCAGGCTCAGCTCAAGGCATTTCATGCCAAGGCTTATGCCGCCGGTAACGCTGTAATTGCGCTGGTGGGTGATTTGTCCCGGGACGAAGCGCAGGCAATTGCAGCGCAAGTTTCCTCATCGCTGCCTAAAGGCCCGGCGCTGGCCAAACTGCCAACGCCTGCTGAACCCAAAGCGGGCGAAACTCACATTGAGTTTCCCTCCAAGCAGACGCACCTGATGCTCGCGCAACTGGGCATCAAGCGTAACGACCCGGATTATGCAGCACTGTCATTGGGTAACTCGGTACTCGGCGGTGGCGGATTCGGCAGCCGACTGATGACTGAAGTCCGTGAAAAGCGCGGCCTCACTTATGGCGTTTCATCGGGCTTCACCCCGATGCAGACCCAAGGGCCGTTCATGATTGGCCTGCAGACCCGCGCCGAACTGAGCGAGAACACCTTGAAACTGGTGCAGGACATCGTCCGCGACTTCCTCGCCAACGGCCCGACCCAGAAGGAACTGGACGACGCCAAGCGTGAACTGGCTGGTAGCTTCCCACTGACCGCGGCCAGCAACTCGTCCATCGTCGCGCAGCTGGGCGCCATCGGCTTCTATGATTTGCCGCTGACGTTCCTCGAAGACTTCATGACCCAGTCGCAGGATGTGACCGTCGAGCAAGTCAAAGAGGTGATGAACAAGCACTTGAGCGCTGACAAGATGGTCATCGTCACCGCCGGGCCGACCGTAGCGCAAAAGCCGTTGCCGCCGCCCACCGACAAACCTGCTGAACGCCCTCTTGGGGTCCCGGAGCATTAATGGCCAATCCACGCCCGAAGGGCCATAACGGCCTGGGTCAACTGCG
The DNA here is from genome assembly GCF_055283875.1 of Pseudomonas sp. HP_14. Taxonomy (NCBI): domain Bacteria; kingdom Pseudomonadati; phylum Pseudomonadota; class Gammaproteobacteria; order Pseudomonadales; family Pseudomonadaceae; genus Pseudomonas; species Pseudomonas sp. HP_14. Next base: position 123,048 of record NZ_JBTOQI010000046.1, read on the forward strand.
CATCATTGGTGGCGAATGGGGCAGTCGCAAACTGACGTTCCCTGACGCCCCGGGCCTGCGCCCCACACCGGATCGCGTTCGTGAAACGCTGTTCAACTGGCTGGCAATGGACATTGCCGGTGCCAAGGTACTGGATGTTTTCACCGGCAGCGGTGCGTTGTTTTTCGAAGCGCTGTCGCGGGGTGCGAGCAAGGGCCTGGCGCTGGACAACAGTGCCGCAGCGATCACCAGCCTGCGTCAGAACCTGAGCATGTTGAACTGCACCACCGGCCAGGTCTCGCAAACCGACTCGTTGCGCCACCTGGAAAACCAGGCCGCCGAGCCATTCGATGTGGTTTTCCTCGACCCGCCGTTCCACCAGAACCTTCTGGCCTCGGCCTGTGCGCTGCTTGAGTCACACGGCTGGCTGGCAGAAAACGCCTGGATCTACACCGAAAGCGAAACCCCACCATCGACCACCGGCTTGCCAGGCAACTGGCGTCTGCACCGGGAGAAGAAAGCCGGGCAGGTTTATTACGCTCTATGGCAGCGCGGGTAACCAAAGGCTGACATCAGAACTCCTGTAGGAGCTGCCGAAGGCTGCGAAGCGGTCGACCTGAAGATCGCCTTCGCAGCCTTCGGCAGCTCCTACAGGAGACTTTTGGACGCCACCTATCCCCCATTTTTACCGCTGAGCAAAAAACGCTCTCGCGGCCCGTATCACTTGTGGCAACGTACATCGATACGCAACCTGCCGAGAGAGGACAACCGTGTTTACACGCCCTGCTAGATCCTCCTTAGCCAACCGCTTCATTCCGGCCTCGGGCCTGGGCAATCCTCATTTGCAGACCTTGTGGGGTCCGCTGTGGCGGAAAAAGACGCGAATCGAGCGCCAACGCGAACGCATCTGGCTGGCCGACGGAGACTTCCTTGATCTGGACTGGTTTGGCCCGCACGAGTTGAATACTCCTCTGGTGCTGGTCCTGCATGGACTGACCGGCTCATCGAACTCGCCTTATGTGGTTGGCCTGCAACAGGCGATCGTTCAAGAGGGATGGGCCAGCGTCGCGCTCAACTGGCGAGGCTGCTCCGGCGAGCCAAACTTGCTATCGCGCAGCTATCACTCTGGCGCCAGTGAAGATCTGGCCTCGGTCATCGCCCATCTGCGCGCCAAACGTCCACTGGCGCCGTTGTACGCAGTGGGTTACTCGCTGGGTGGCAACGTACTCCTCAAATATCTGGGAGAGTCTGGCGTCAACAGCGATCTGCAAGGCGCAGTAGCAGTGTCTGTACCGTTCCGTCTAGATGAATGCGCCGACCGCATCGGCATGGGCTTTTCAAAGGTCTATCAGCGGCATTTCATGCGCGAGATGGTCACCTACGTGAAGGACAAACAACGCCACTTCAAGGACGAGGGCATCAGCGAAGGGCTTGCCGAGCTATCAGCACTGGGCTCGCTGGAGAATATGCGCACGTTCTGGGATTTCGATGGCCGGGTAACCGCGCCACTGCATGGCTTTGCCGACGCCAAGGACTACTACCGTCGCGCGTCCAGCCGCTATTACCTGGGAGAAATTAGCACCCCGACGCTGATCATCCAGGCAGCAGACGATCCTTTCGTGTTCAAGCACAGCTTGCCGGAACCGACCGAACTGTCAGCCAGCACCGAGTTCGAGCTGCAGGAAAAAGGCGGGCATGTGGGATTTGTCGACGGCTCGCTAAAGAATCCGGGTTATTACCTCGAAAGACGGATTCCGTTGTGGCTGACGAGCGCGCATGGGACATTCGTTTAGCAAACACATCCCCTGTAGGAGTGAACTTGTTCGCGATCTGGCGCGAAGCGCCAGCAACGACCGCGACTCGGTGCATTGGCTGGAATCGGGTCGCCAGATTCACGACTGCTGCGCAGCCGTTCGCGAACAAGTTCACTCCTACAGGTCAAATATTCGCCCCACACAGCGCGGTGCCATACTTACTGCAGAAGATTACACTCCAGCCCCCGTAGCAACCTCACGGTCCGGATCGGTAATCCACTCACTCCACGACCCCGCGTACAACGCCCCCAGCCGATAACCTGCCAGACACAACGCAAACAGGTTGTGACACGCCGTCACGCCAGACCCGCAATAAGCAACCAGACTCTCAGGCGGGCGCCCCTGAAGCTTTTCGGCAAACCGCTGCTTGAGTTGCTCAGGTGGTAAAAAGCGTCCATCAGGGCCAAGGTTTTCGTTGAACGCCGCACATTGCGCGCCAGGGATATGCCCCGCGACCGGATCGATAGGCTCCACTTCTCCGCGAAAACGAGCGTCGGCGCGGGCATCAATCAGGGTCAGTTCTGGTTTTTTGAGACGCTTCAGCAATTGATCGGCGCTCAACACCAGCGAGTCATCCGGCTGGCCCTTGAAATCTCCCGGCTCTTTGCCTGGAGGATCAAGGCTTAACGGCAAACCCGCAGCGTGCCAGGCTTTGAGGCCTCCATCGAGAATGAAAACGCCGTCCCGTTTGCCCAACCAGGCCAGCAACCACCACGCCCGGGCGGCGTAGGCCCCCGGGCCATCGTCATAAAGCACAACATCGCTGTCGGCGTTGACGCCCCAATACTGCAAGCGCTCAACCAGTTTTTGTGGATCAGGCAGCGGATGGCGGCCGGTTTTACCCTTACTGACCGGGCCGCTGAGATCCCGCTCCAGATCGGCGAACGACGAGCCATCGATATGCCCGTCGGCATAACTGCGCTGGCCGTAGGAAGTATCTTCGAGAGCAAAACGACAATCGAGAATCACCAGCCCAGGCTGCTGCTGGCGAGCGGCCAGTTGCTGTGGGCTGATCAGTTGCGCGATGGGCATGACAGGCTCCTGTGGACAAATTTGAATATTCAGCATTGCTGCAATTCGTTCCGGCTGACGACGTTCAGACCCCATCCGCCAGCGCTTGATGCAACGGTACATAAAATTCTTCGCACAGCGCGCTCACTTCCTGTTGCGCCTGCGGGGTCACATAACCTGACTCAAGCATCAGTACCTGATAAACGCCACGGCGAATCGCATCTTCACTCAAATGAGTGCTGTTTTCCCGTGTAGTACAGAGGAAGCGCACCCAGGAAGTGAGAATGATCCAGGTGTTGAGCGTTAGTGACTCTATCTGCACCTTGTTCATGTGCAGGATGCCAGCCTCGACGAATCCACCGTAAATGGCCATGGCCTGAATCAGACAATGCTGGGAAAAACGTCTGTAGCGGGCGGCCAGATCAGGATCGGCATCCAGTAGATGCTCCAGGTCTCGATGCAGAAAACGATAACGCCACATGCCATCGAGAATTTCCAGCAGGTAATACCGCTTGTCTTCGACACTGGGCAAACGGCCCTTGGGCGGGCGCAGGAAGGTGTTCACCAACGCTTCGTATTCACTGAAGAGTTCGGCGATGATCGCCTGTTTATTGGGGAAATGGTAATAGAGATTGCCGGGGGACATCTCCAGATGAGCGGCAATGTGGTTGGTGCTTACACTGCGCTCGCCCTGCTGATTGAACAGTTCCAGACTGTTCTGCACGATCCGTTCACGGGTTTTGATACGCGGGGTCATGCTCAACTTGATCGCTCGAGTGTTATTGGTATCGAGCGATCTTAACGCAAGCGTGATATCCGGGCATCAACCGCCCGGACATCACTTTCCCTCAAGGCCGCTTGCCGATTTCCACTTGCTGCGCGGTCCAGGGCTTGACCTGCTCGCTCAGCGTCAGACCCAATCCTGGTCGGGTCGGCACCAGCATACGGCCATCACGGGTTTCCAGACGCTCGTTGAACAACGGCTCCAGCCACTCGAAATGCTCAACCCAGGGTTCAGTCGGGTAAGCCGCCGCCAGATGCACGTGCAGTTCCATGGCAAAGTGCGGCGCCAGCATCAACCCTGCATGCTCCGCCATGGCCGCGACCTTCAGATAGGGCGTGATGCCGCCTACACGTGGGGCATCCGGCATGAGGAAGTCAGCGCCGCGTAATTTGATGAACTCGGCATGCTCGGCCACGCTGGTCAGCATTTCCCCTGTGGCGATTGGGGTGTCGAATTGCTGAGCCAGTGCGGCATGGCCTTCCGCGTCGTAACAATCGAGCGGCTCTTCGATCCAGATCAGGTTGTACTCTTCGAACTTGCGGCACATGCGCTGGGCCGTCGGTCGATCCCACTGCTGGTTGGCGTCGACCATCAACGGGAAGTTATCCCCAAGGTGCTTGCGGATGGTGCTGACGCGCTCGATATCCACAGCCCAGTCAGGCTGACCGACCTTCAGTTTGATACCGCCAATGCCCTTTTCCCGGGACAGATCGGTGTTCTTCATCAACTGATCCAGCGGCGTATGCAAGAAGCCGCCGGAGGTGTTGTAGCAACGTACAGAATCACGTTGCGCGCCGAGCAAGCGTGCCAGGGACAAGTTGGCGCGCTTGGCCTTCAAATCCCAAAGCGCCACATCGAAGGCCCCAATGGCTTGAGTCGACATGCCGCTGCGGCCCACCGATGCACCCGCCCAGCAGAGTTTGGTCCACAGTTTGGCGATATCGCTGGGGTTCTCACCAATGAGCGCCGGAGCAATTTCCTGAGCGTGCGCAAACTGCCCGGGCCCACCGGCGCGCTTGGAGTAACTGAAACCCAGTCCACTGTGGCCATCAACGGTTTCGATTTCCACGAACAGCATGGCGATCTCGGTCATCGGCTTCTGCCGCCCTGTCAGTACCTTGGCATCGCTGATCGGATTGGCCAGCGGCAGGAATACCGATGAGACTTTCACCCAGGCAATCTGGTCGTGATCGGAGGACTTGATGTTTTCTTGTTGGGTTTGCATAGGGACTTCCTGAGTTCGGCTCGTACCAGAGCTTCGTGGTTAGGCACGAGCAAATGCAGAGAATAATGATTGCGCAATCATTCAGACTTCAAAAAATCTCCTCGTCCTGATGCGGCGGGAGAACTGAGCCGATACTACTATGATTGCGCAATCATTCAATAGCGCCATTCATCATTTGAGGTGCCAGTGACTTCAGGTGGTGGCGCGGTCGATAAGGGTGAAACCGGTATCGATGCGCAAGGGATTTCCTGCACCAGCGGGATAGCCGAAGCGCTCCAGCAAGGCCTGAGCGGCGAGTTGGCCGATACGCAAACCATCGACGTTGACCGTGGACAATGCTGGATAAACCTGTGCGGCGCTGCTCAAATCACCGAAGCCCATCACCGCCAGGTCTTCGGGTACACGCAAACCCCGGCTGGCCGCTTCAGCCAGCACACCTTGCGCAATGGTGTCCGAACTACAGATAACAATTTCGGGGCGCTCTTGCTGGTCGAGCAGGCGACGCAAACCTTCCCGGCCGACTTCAAGCGTGGCTGGCGGCGCAAGCACTTCAACCGGCACATCACGAACGCCATGGCGCTCCAGCTCGGCCAGCAGGCTTTTGCAGCGACGCATACCGCGGGGGTCGCTGATGGTGACTACCGAGAAACGCCGATAATTTTTCTCCAGCAGATGCCGCGCCACGGCCTCGCCCACCGCCTCATGGGAAAAGCCCACCAGCATGTCGATAGGCGCTTCACTCAAGTCCCATGCTTCCACGACAGGAATGCCAGCCTGAGCCAGCCGCATCCGGCTAGCTTCTGTATGCAGGGTACCGGTTAACACAATGCCGTCAGGCCGCCGACCCAGTACCGCCTCAAGCAACCTCTCTTCCTGCTCGGCGGAATAACCGGTCAGCCCCATCATCGTCTGATAGCCCGCTTTGGTCAGGGAGTCCATCAGCGCCTGAACCGTGTCGGCAAAGATCGAGTTGGCAATCGTCGGCAGGAAGATCGCCACCAGGCGGCTTTTATTGCTGGCCAGCCCACCGGCCAACATGTTCGAAACATAGCCGGTCGCACGCACAGCCTCGCGCACCTTGTCGCGAGTCTTCTCGCTGACCAGCTCAGGCCGGTGCAATGCCCGGGAAACCGTCATCGGCGAAACGCCCGCCACCTTGGCGACATCAATCAGAGTCAGGCTCGCGCCTTTGGGCAAGGATGCGATGGTAGATCCCGCAGGAACGCCATCTGATGATTTCGACATGAGTGTTTCCGGACCGCTGCGCTAGACCGGCAAAGATACCGCCAGACATTATCAAACGCCAAACACTGTAGGACTGGTTTCGCCGGGAGGACGATACTTCTGATGGATTGAATGCTGTGAATGTAGCGCCACCCTCCCGACTAAAGCCAGTCCTGCGGATGTCTCGACGCTGCGGAATTTGACTTTCTAGAGCAACAACTCTAAAACCAGTGGATAACTCTAAAAGGAATTGCCCACATGCCTGCCGAACTCGCCTGGTTGACGGACCGCTCACAACCGTCCAACGAACTTGAGCGGGTGTTTGCCGAGCAGCGTAAAGCCTTCGCCGCCAATCCGATGCCATCTGCTGGCCAGAGACTGCAATGGCTCGCCAGCCTGCATGATTTGCTCTGTGCCGAGCAGCAGGCGTTGATCGAAGCAATCAGCAGTGACTTCAGCCATCGCAGCGCTGATGAGACGTTGTTGGCCGAACTGATGCCCAGCCTGTTCGGCATAAAAGACGCCCGTAAAAACCTGAAAAAGTGGATGAAGCCTTCGCGACGCAAGGTAGGCATCGCCTTTCAGCCAGCATCGGCCAAGGTGGTGTATCAACCTCTGGGAGTAGTCGGCGTTATCGTGCCCTGGAACTACCCGTTGTTTCTGGCTATCGGCCCAATGATCGGAGCGTTGGCAGCGGGCAATCGGGTGATGCTCAAACTCAGCGAATCAACGCCTGCCACCGGCGAACTGCTCAAGCATCTGTTCGCTCGTGTATTCCCGGAGGACTTGGTGGCTGTGGTGTTGGGCGAAGCGGACGTTGGTATCGCATTCTCAACATTGCCGTTCGATCATTTGCTGTTCACCGGCGCCACCAGCGTTGGCAAGCATGTGATGCGCGCTGCCGCGGAAAACCTCACGCCGGTCACGCTGGAGCTTGGTGGCAAGTCCCCGGCCATCGTGTCCCATGACGTGCCACTCAAGGACGCTGCCGAGCGCATCGCCTTCGGTAAGACGCTCAACGCCGGGCAAACCTGTGTCGCGCCTGATTACGTGTTGGTACCGGAAGATCGCGTCGAGGCGTTCGTTGATGCTTACAAGACCGCAGTACTCGGGTTCTATCCCACACTGACGGACAACCCTGATTACACGGCAATCATCAATCAACGCCAGCTCGCGCGCCTCAACCATTATCTGGCCGATGCGACTGATAAAGGCGCAAAGGTTATTCCCCTTTACGAGGCTGGCCAGGATCGACGCATGCCGTTCAGCCTGTTGCTTAACGTCAATGACGACATGCTGGTGATGCAGGACGAGATTTTCGGCCCGCTGCTGCCCATCGTGCCCTATTCACGGATGGATCAGGCGTTCAGCTACATAAACCAGCGCCCTCGCCCACTGGCCTTGTATTACTTCGGCTACGACAAAGCCGAACAGCAGCGTGTGCTGGAGCAGACACACTCCGGCGGCGTGTGCCTGAACGACACCCTGCTGCATGTCGCCCAGGATGACTTGCCATTCGGCGGCGTCGGTCCTTCAGGAATGGGTCATTACCACGGGCATGAAGGCTTCATGACGTTCAGCAAAGCCAAGGGCGTGCTGATCAAGCAGCGCTTCAACGCTGCACGGCTGATCTATCCTCCGTATGGCAAGGCGATTCAGCGGCTGGTCTACAAGCTGTTTATCCGGTGATGACTAACCTATCTGTAGGCGCTGCCGAAAGGCTGCGATCGCGGTGTGTCAGAACGAATGCTTTCGCAGCCTCCGGCAGCTCCTACAGGGATCATTTCAATTCAATAACGGTTCACTCATGAACACCCAGCCCAACCTGAGCCGTCGAAATTTCCTGCAAGTCAGCCTGGGCGCCTCTGCGTTTCTGTCCACCGTCGGCCTGACGGCAAGCTTGAGTGGCTGCTCTGCGACCGCACCGGCTAACGGTTTTGTGGTCCTGCGCGCAAGCGATCTTCCGTTCCTGAGAGCACTGATCCCGGTGCTGATCAATGGCAGTGTGCAACCCGCTCTACTGCCGCAAGCCATCGATAACACCCTGCACTGCATCGACAGCGGTCTGAATCACCTGTCACCTGCGATACTCCAGCTGACTCAGCAACTGCTCGATGTGCTGACCCTGCCTTTCACACGCGGACCACTGACCGGCGTGTGGTCGGCTTGGGAAAAGGCCAGCAACATGCAGATTCAGCAGTTCCTTGATCGTTGGCAAAACAGCTCGCTGGACCTCCTGCGCCAAGGACATGCCGCACTGCTGCAACTCACTTTGATGGCGTGGTACAGCCACCCCGAATCCTGGGCGCATTGCGGTTACGCCGGACCACCCAGGATCTGAAACAACCACACCCGAACAACAACAAAAATCGAGGTTGTATGCCTATACCTGATCCATTCCGCGAAGGCCTGGCCCGTGGCTGGCAAACCTACGACGGGTCTCGCCAGGACAAGGACCTGACGCTGGAGGCCGACGTCGCGATTATCGGCAGCGGTGCGGGTGGCGGGACTACGGCTGAAATCCTCAGCGGGATGGGCCTGAAAGTATTGCTGATCGAGGAAGGCCCGCTCAAAACCAGCAGCGACTTCAAGATGCTCGAAGACCAGGCTTACTCAACGCTGTATCAGGAAGGCATCGGGCGTATGAGCAAGGATGGTGCGATCACTATTTTGCAAGGCCGCGCAGTGGGCGGTACGACGCTGATCAACTGGACCTCAAGCTTCCGCACTCCGCCGGCCACGCTGGAGCACTGGGCCAGCGAGCATGCAGTGAAAGATCACTGCGCAGGGCAGATGGCTCCATGGTTCGAAAAAATGGAACAACGCCTCAGTGTCGCGCCCTGGATCATGCCGCCCAATGCCAACAACGACGTCATCCGTATAGGCTGTGAGCATCTGGGCTATAGCTGGCATGTAATCCCGCGCAATGTGCTGGGTTGCTGGAATCTGGGCTACTGCGGCATGGGCTGCCCAAGCAACGCCAAGCAATCGATGCTGGTGACAACCATTCCGGCAACACTGGATAAAGGCGGCGAGCTGCTTTATCTGGCGCGTGCCGATCGGTTATTGCTTCAGGGAGACAAGATCACCGGACTGGTTTGCCTGGGCATGGATGAACGCTGTGTCTCGCCGAATGGCCGAACCATCCACGTCAAAGCCCGCCACTTCGTCCTGGCGGGTGGAGGCATCAACAGCCCGGCACTGCTGATGCGCTCCAAAGTGCCCGACCCGCATGAGCGCGCAGGCAAACGTACATTTCTGCACTTGGCGAGCTTCTCGGCAGGGCTGTTCGATAAGGTCATCAATCCGTTCTACGGCGCACCGCAGTCCATTTATTCAGATCATTTCCAGTGGGCAGATGGCATCGCAGGCCGTATGTCCTACAAGCTCGAAGTGCCACCACTGCATCCGGCGCTGGCCAGCACTTTACTTGGAGACTTCGGTCAACAGAACGCTGAGCGCATGGCGCAATTGCCCCACACTCACATGATGCTGGCTCTAATGCGCGACGGCTTTCACCCGGACAGCGCTGGAGGAACAGTGCAGTTGCGCAGTGATGCAAGCCCGGTGCTGGACTACCCGATTTCACCCTACACTTGGGACGGTATCCGCCGCGCGTGGCACAGCATGGCCGAGATCCAGTTTGCCGGTGGCGCGCGCTCAGTCATGCCGATGCACGCGGACGCCCGCCATGCCAAAAACTTTGCCGAAGCGCGGATGATGATCGACAGCCTGAGCCTGGAAATTTTTCGCACACGGCTTGGCAGCGCTCATGTGATGGGCGGTTGCGCGATGGGCGAAGATCCCCGACAAGCGGTATGCGATAGCCTGGGTCGTCATCATCACCTGCAGAATCTATCGATTCATGACGGCTCGCTGTTCCCGACCAGTATTGGTGCAAATCCGCAATTGTCGGTCTACGGACTGACCGCGAAACTGGCGACGGCGCTGGGTAACCGATTGCTGAACTGATTGCGCCCTGTAGGAGCTGCCGAAGGCTGCGATGGCGGTGCATCAGGGACATCGCTTTCGCAGCCTTCGGCAGCTCCTACAGAGATACGGTTTACCCATTGGTTAACTCAATTTCAATGACAATACGACCTTTACCTTCGGCACGCCGACTTGGCCCACCGGGAATGCTGCGCTACCATCCGACTCCCCAAAGGACTCCGACCAGGACGACGCGATGAACCGAGTGTTGTATCCAGGCACCTTCGACCCTATTACCAAGGGACACGGCGATCTGGTCGAGCGCGCATCGCGCTTGTTCGATCATGTGATCATTGCCGTTGCCGCCAGCCCCAAGAAAAACCCGCTTTTCCCCCTGGAACAGCGTGTGGAGCTGGCCCGGGAGGTCACCAAACACCTGCCAAACGTCGAAGTGGTAGGTTTTTCGACGCTGCTGGCGCACTTTGCCAAGGAACAGAACGCCAATGTGTTTCTGCGTGGTCTACGCGCCGTCTCCGATTTCGAATACGAGTTCCAACTGGCCAACATGAACCGCCAACTGGCACCGGACGTCGAAAGTCTGTTCCTCACGCCATCCGAACGGTACTCGTTCATTTCATCGACGCTGGTTCGCGAAATCGCGGCATTAGGCGGCGATATCACCAAGTTCGTGCATCCAGCCGTCGCTGAGGCGCTGACCGAACGCTTCAAACGCTGAGCTTTTCGGCAACGCCCGGGTGCATCGAAACGACTAATGCGGCACAATTCGCCGCATTGGATTTCATATGCCCCGGCATCGACCGCGGCAGGAGTGTTTCATGTCCCTGATCATCACTGACGATTGCATCAATTGCGACGTCTGCGAACCCGAGTGCCCGAACGAGGCGATTTCTCAAGGCGAGGAGATCTACGTGATCAACCCGAGCCTGTGCACCGAATGCGTAGGCCACTACGATGAGCCGCAATGTCAGCAAGTCTGCCCTGTGGATTGCATCCCACTGGATGAAAACCGCGTCGAAAGCAAAGACGAGTTGATGAGCAAATACCTGATCATTACCGGCAAGGCTTGATCCTTCGGCATCGCTGACAGGCTTGTGCCTGCCGACCAAAGCGAGCCCGGCATGATCCCAGAACACCATCAGCACCACTGTCTATCCAGCATTCTGTTGCTGCTTTGCGCGTTGTCCGCGCAGCTATCCATCGCAGCTGAAACACCGTCTTCGCGTCCGGAGCGGTCTGCTATTGCCAGCCCGCACCCGCAAGTGACTGCCGCTGGTCGGGAAATCATGGTGGCGGGCGGAAACGCTTTTGATGCGGCCGTGGCCGTCAGCGCCGCATTGGCGGTGGTGGAACCCTACGGTTCAGGGTTGGGCGGCGGCGGTTTCTTCCTGTTACGCCAAGGCGGACCAGAGACAGGCTATGTATTTCTGGATGCCCGGGAAAAAGCCCCGCTCAACGCAACTTATGATCTCTATCGCCGTGACGGCAAAGTAGTACCTACTCTGTCTCTGAACGGCCCGCTTGCAGCCGCCATTCCGGGATTGCCTGCTGCTCTGGTCGAACTGGCTGAGCGCTACGGCAAGCTGTCGCTGAAGACTTCCATGGCGCCAGCCATTCGCCTGGCCTATCAAGGCTTTCCGGTCGACAGGATTTATCAGCAACGCGCCACTGCTCGCCTGACGGCCCTACGAAAGGACCCTGAAAGCGCACGTCTCTTCCTGCGCGACGGTGACGTTCCAGCGGCGGGCACGATCATCCGGCAGCCGGAGCTGGCCGTGACGCTCAATCGTCTGGCTGACAGCGGCCGCGACGGCTTCTATGCGGGTCTCACCGCTCAATCAATGGTCCACGGAGTAAGGGCAGCCGGGGGCATCTGGAAACGAGAGGATCTGGACCAGTATCAGATCGCGACCCGCGCCCCTTTGCGCTTTCGCCTGGATGACCAGCGAGAACTGATCAGCGCGCCGCCTCCTTCTGCTGGCGGCGTGGCGCTGGCTCAAAGTCTGATGATGCTGCAGCAACTCCCATGGCAGGCGTCGGACAAGGTCCAACGCGCCCACTACGTGCTCGAGGTGCTGCGGCGCGCTTATCGCGACCGGGGTTTGCTGGGCGATCCTGACTTTGTCGTCAACCCTCTCGACCGCCTACTGGACCGGCACTATCTGGTGCGAATGGCGCAGAGCACTGCGCCTAATGATGCGACGCCAAGCGCCAGCCTTGAGCCGGCACCGCGCTGGCGTGAAGGCGAGCACACAACCCACTTTGCCATTCTGGACAGTGACGGTAACGCGGTTGCGGCGACGTTATCGGTCAACTTGCCATTCGGCGCGGCCTTCACCGTCCCGGGCACCGGCGTAGTGCTGAACGACGAAATGGACGACTTCGCCGCCGATCCCCAAGGCAGCAATGCGTATGGCTTGGCAGGCAGCAAGGCCAACTCGATTGCTGCAGGCAAGCGGCCATTGTCGAGCATGAGCCCAAGCTTCCTTGAAAGCCCTGATGAGTTCACCGCATTCGGTACGCCGGGTGGTAGCCGCATCCCAAGCATGGTGCTGCTCTCGATGCTGCAATACCTGGACGGTCAGCCCATTGCGAACTGGCCAGCAGTGCCGCGCTATCACCATCAGTATTTGCCGGATGTCGTTGAGCACGAGGCAGATGCATTCACTCTGGAAGAAATGAACGCGCTGCGATCTCGCGGTTATCAGTTCAAAGAAGTCCCGCGCGGCTATGGGAACCAGCAAGTGCTACGGTGGGACAAAGCAGGCAAACACGTCGAGGCCGCCAGCGACCCGAGAGGCCTTGGCGTGTCAGAAACGTTCGATCCGAAGGTCATACAAACTGCGCCCTGAATGGGCGCAGTACGCAGAGGTTATTCCTGCTTGTTGTAGCCATCGCCGGTGCAACCGAGGCAGCGCACAAAAGCGGCTTTACCGGGGTCGACCACCAACGCCTTGCCCGTTCGACCAATACCACCGCCCATTGCGGTAAACGGCAGTGCAATAACAAACAGGCCTGCACCCACAATAGTGGCGGCGATCAGCAACGGCCGCGCAACCAGCAAGTCGCCAATCATGGCGTAGGCCGGGGGATTCTGGATGCTGTAAACCGGATCACCACTGCCGTGATTCACAGTTTCATTAGCCATTGCTGGCATCACCTGCAAACCAAAAATCAAAGCCAGGCTGGCGGCGATCAGTCGAAACGGCTTCATGGCATGGTCCTTCACGTACAGCGGGTTGGGGTTGGTTAACTATAAACAGGGATGTCGGTTAAGCAAGTAGGGCAAACACAACAGCATGTTGAAGCTACCCATCTTTGCGGGAGCCGGGCTTGCCCGCGATACGAGCGACGCGATCCAGCTGATACCTGCACGCTCCCGTAGAACCGGCTTTAGCCGGGAGAACATCGGGGCATTCGCTAAATATCCTTCGGAAGAAATACCGCCCCTCCCGGCTACCGCCCGGGCAGTCCTAAAAGGCGGAATCAGCGCCTGCAGGCAAACATCGAATCGCCCACCTGCCGAGCATTTACCCGCATCACTTCTGACACTTGGGGCAATACACGCTCGCCCGCTGCCCCAGTTTGATTTCCCGCAAGGTGGTACCGCAGACCTTGCACGGCAGCTCACCCCGGCCATAGGCGAACAGTTCTTGCTGGAAGTAACCGGGCTGACCATCGCCACCTATGAAATCACGCAGGGTCGTACCGCCACGCTCGATGGCGGCGGCGAGAATGCGCTTGATCTCAACCGCCAGTTTCACGTACCGGGCACGCGAGACGGTTCCGGCTTCACGACGCGGATCAATCCCGGCCGCAAACAACGCTTCAGTGGCGTAGATATTACCGACGCCAACTACGACCGCGTTGTCCATGATGAACGGTTTCACCGCGATGGACTTACCCCGCGAGCGCTCGAACAGGCGCAAGCCATCGAACAAGTCAGTCAGTGGCTCCGGCCCAAGACGAACCAGCAGCTCATGGTTAAGCGGATCCAGACTCCACAGCATCGCGCCAAACCGGCGAGGATCGGTATAACGCAGTGCCAGGCCGGACTCTAGCTCGATATCCACGTGTTCATGCTTGAGCGCGGGCAAACCAGCCTCGACCAGCCGCAAATTGCCTGACATGCCCAAGTGGCTGATCAAGGTTCCGACCTCAGCCTGGATCAGCAGGTACTTGGCGCGTCGCTCAACGACAACGATCTTCTGGCCGGACAGGCGCACATCGAGGTCTTCGGGGATCGGCCAGCGCAGACGCCGATCACGCACGATGACGCGGCTGACCCGCTGGCCTTCGAGGTGAGGCGCGATGCCCCGGCGGGTGGTTTCAACTTCTGGTAATTCAGGCATGGGTAACTCGGTGATGCGCGAAGCGATACAACAGCACGCGTAATCAGCGCGCAGAGAGTTCGCGAATGCTTTCTTTGAGGTTTTCGAAGTCGTAGTCCGACAGACCGACATAGTCGAGGATCAGGTGCCCGATGGCATCCCATTCATGATCTTCATCCTCGTTGCCGAGCACTTTGTGGGACGCACAAATATGCTCGGCCATTTTCAGCACCGCCAGGAGATTTTTCAGCTGTGCATTGCGATTGGAGTCATCCTGAAAAATCGCCAGCGCGTTATGGTGATTGGCAATGGCGTTGGTCACATGTTCAGGCAAGCGCCAGGATTTGGCAGTGAAGTAACCGACAACGGCGTGATTGGTATCAAACGCCTCGTTCTCGGTGTCGACAATGCGATTTTCCGGGCTTGCGTTGGTGTACGCCCGCTCCAACACGTCCATATAGTCCGGGAACCGCTTGAGCATCAGCGGGATGCCGCAGTCATGAAACAGACCCAGCGCGTAGGACTCGTCGACTGTCTGCGAGCCGATACGCTTGGCCAGCGTCAAACTCGTCATCGCCACATCCTGAGTCGAATCCCAGAATCGGTTCAAAGTGACGATGGTTTCATCGCTCATTTCACCCTTGATCGACTGCGCATTGATCAGATTGATGACCGAGCGAATACCCAGCAGATTGACTGCCTTCTGAATCGAAGCAATTTTGTTGGCAAGGCCATAATGCGCCGAGTTGACGATTTTCAGCAGCGCACCGGAAAGGCCCGGATCCTGTGAAATCAACTTCGCAATCACGTCCAGATCCGGCTCAGGCATGTACTGCTCCATCTGCAAATCCACCATGATTTGCGGCTGCGGCGGCACACTGATGCCTTGCAAGGCCTTCTGGATCTGCTCGGACGTAAGCTCTTCGGACATAGGTAAACACTCAAGGACAGACTTGGATTCTACTCCTTCATACCTGTCGCTTTACAGTCACCGACGCATACGGCAGGCGCTTTCAGAGCGTCAATTAATCCACCGCTCAGGCAGCAGACCTCGCAAACCTTTAAAAGATATCGATATATGCAGCGATTTTCTTCGGTGAAGATTCTGTAGAAATTCATTTCAAATGCGATAATCGTGCACCGTGTGCAACTGAGCCCTGGATCCCGCAACCGCTAGCCGGTTAATTCACGCCAGCGCGCCCTTGAGCGGGGATGACGCGCTATAATCCCGCTCTTTTTTCCGGAGCGACGTCATGTCCCTGCCTAGCCTGCGCCTTAAAGCCAACGCCGACCGTCGCCTGCGCGCCGGTCACCTGTGGGTCTACAGCAACGAAATAGACGTAGCCGCGACCCCGCTGCACGGCTTTGCCGCAGGCGACCAAGCCGTACTGGAAGCTGCAGGCGGCAAGCTACTGGGTATCGTCGCGATGAGCCCGAACAACCTGATCTGCGCACGCTTGCTGTCACGCGACGTCAAGCTGCCGCTGGACAAGTCGTTGCTGGTGCATCGCCTGAACGTGGCGCTGTCTCTGCGTGATCGCCTGTTTGATAAGCCGTTCTATCGCCTTGTCTACGGTGACTCTGACTTGCTGCCTGGCTTGGTTGTTGACCGGTTCGGCGACATTCTGGTGGTCCAGCTGGCTTCTGCCACTATGGAAAATCACAAGGAAGACGTGGTGGCGGCACTTGTTCAAGTGCTCAAGCCAAGCGGCATCCTGTTCAAGAATGATTCGGCTGCCCGTGATGCAGAAGGCCTGAATCGCTACGTCGAAACCGTCTTCGGGCTGGTACCGGAGTGGGTAGCGCTGGAAGAGAACGGCGTGAAGTTCGAAGCACCGGTCATGGAAGGTCAGAAAACTGGCTGGTTCTACGACCACCGCATGAACCGCGCACGTATTGCTCCTTACGTCAAAGGCAAACGTGTTCTGGATCTCTACAGCTACATCGGCGGCTGGGGCATTCAGGCAGCGGCATTCGGCGCTACTGACGTGACCTGTGTTGACGCATCTGCATTTGCGCTGGATGGCGTGGAACGTAACGCTGCCCTGAACGGTTTTGCAGAAAAGCTCACGTGCATCGAAGGTGATGTATTCGCAGCCCTCAAAGAGCTGAAAGCGGGCGAAGAGCGCTTTGACGTGATCGTTGCCGACCCACCGGCCTTCATCAAACGCAAGAAAGACCTGAAAAACGGTGAAGCCGGATACCGTCGTCTGAACGAGCAAGCCATGCGCCTGCTGAGCAAGGATGGCATTCTGATCAGCGCGTCATGCTCGATGCACTTGCCGGAAGATGACCTGCAAAACATTCTACTGACCAGCGCCCGCCATCTGGATCGCAACATTCAGCTGCTCGAGCGCGGCGGCCAGGGCCCGGATCACCCGGTTCACCCGGCAATCGCAGAAACACGTTACATCAAGAGCATCACGTGCCGGTTGTTGCCTAACAGCTAAGCTGAGCACCCCTCCAAAGTCTGGAGCAAGTGCCCAGCTTTGGAGGGCGGTTCAAAATCGTGGGACCGGCTTTAGCCGGGAAGAGGCAGGTACATCCACTACAAATTTGTGGTCGGAACTGCAGCCTTCCCGGCTAAAGCCGGTCCCACGAGCTGATCTTCGATTCTCTTCCCCACTCGCTGCGCCCCCTACCGCAAGTCAGAATTCCGTCACCGTCACACCCCCGTAATGAACCCGAACGATTTCTGACGGTCAGTGTGTGGGGATAAAAAAGGATGGCGTTGCTGGCGTTGAGCCCCAAAAGGCTCATGTATTCCCCTTTTCGCCTATGCCGATCATCCATCGCAGTTGCGGCGCTTTTGCCCTGCAGGTCACTGCCCCATCTTTACCGGCCCGACCATCGGCGCCTTTATCTTTCCTTTTATCGAAGATAACCATGTCTATGTCTCGTCATCTTTCAGCATTCATTTCTCGTCTTCCTCGTGTTTTCAACTACCGCACTCTAGGCGCTGGATTGCTGATCGCTGCTTGCAGTACAGCCCATGCTGCCGACACCAAAGCCAGTGATCGCTGGGTCAGTGACAGCCTCAATACCTATGTGCGCAGCGGCCCCACCGACGGTTACCGGATTGTCGGCACCCTCAAGTCAGGCCAGAAGGTTGAGTTGATCAGCACTCAAGGCGAATACAGCCAGGTGCGCGAGGGCGGCAACTCGGTATGGATTCCGACCGCCGACCTGCAAAGCGAACCCGGCCAGGCCGAACGTCTGCCGGAACTGGTTCAACAAGTCGCAGACCTGAGCGGCCAGCTCAAGACCATCGACGATGGCTGGAAGGTGCGCGTGCAAGGCATGCAGGAAACCCTGGATACCCGTAAAAAGCTGATCGATGAGCTGGAAGCCCGCAGTAAAGACCTCAACGAGCAGCTCAGCGCATCCCAGTCAGAGCTGCGCACTACCCAGGCCAAACTAGGCGACGAAAACAACCTCGTGCTCATGCGCTACATGGTCTACGGCGGCAGCATCGCTGGCGCAGGCCTGTTGGTTGGCCTGATCATCCCGGCCATGACCCGCGGCCGTAAGAAGAATGATGGTTGGGTTTGAATTCGCGTAACGACAACTGACGTCATCGCGGGCAAGCTCACGCCTACAGGATAGGACCGCGTTATCAACCTTGATTTTGCGTTGCGGCACATGACGTCATCGCGAGCAAGCTCACGCCTACAGGGGAGCGCATTCCAACTGTAGGAGTGAGCTTGCTCGCGATGACGTACTCAAAGCCAGACAGCATCCCAAAGCGGATAATCCCCAACGCGCTTTACCAGCCTTGCTCTTAACGGGTTCGCGATGATGTAGCGGGCGGCCGTCAGCAAATCCTCGTCGTAGCGCAGGGCGCGGTCGTGAAATCCTCGTTGCCAAAGCTGTTCGCTACATCCCCTCATACGATTGACCGCAATCGCACTACGGGATTTTGTGCCCTGCATCAACGCTTGCAAAGTTCCAGACTGAAGCTCGACAAGCCAATGAAAATGATCCGGCATCACCACCCACGCAAGTGAATGGATCAAACCCTGTTCCTGAGCATTTCGAAACTCTTCTACAACACAGCGTCCAAGCCTCCAATCCGCGAAAACAGGCTGGCGGCCCCGAGCTACAGAGGTGAGTAAATAGATGCGACCAGGCTCCGAGTACCTTCCGGTGCGAGCTTGTTTACTACGATGTAAATCCGGCAATCCATTGCCCCCCGCAAAAAAATAAAAGGCTAGTCGAGGGTTTCAACATCATTGCAGCTCAACTGCTGCCAGATCTTTCAAGGAGACATTCATCCATAAATCCCACCCTTAACATCCCTTATCCCCTTCACAGGTGTAGAATCGGCGCTATTCATCGCCATTCATCCCCGGCGGGTTTATGAGCTCAGGCCGAGCGCACGGTGATCCCGTGGTGTGTCGGTTTCCTTTGCAGCAGGCGGTTACTGCCGTTTGTCCGTGAAGACATCAGAAGCTCACTCCCTCTTATTTACCTGATTAGCCGCCCGGAGTGCTCCATGCCTGATTACCGCTCGAAAACGTCCACCCACGGTCGCAACATGGCCGGCGCTCGTGCCTTGTGGCGCGCTACCGGGATGAAGGACGCGGACTTCAAAAAACCGATTATTGCCGTTGCCAACTCGTTCACCCAGTTCGTACCGGGCCACGTGCACCTGAAGGACATGGGCCAACTGGTTGCACGTGAAATCGAACGTGCCGGTGGCGTAGCCAAGGAATTCAACACCATTGCCGTGGATGACGGCATTGCCATGGGCCACGACGGCATGCTGTATTCGCTGCCGAGCCGCGAGATCATCGCCGACTCCGTGGAATACATGGTCAACGCCCACTGTGCCGACGCCATTGTCTGCATCTCCAACTGCGACAAGATCACCCCAGGCATGTTGATGGCTGCTTTGCGCCTGAACATCCCGGTGATCTTCGTTTCCGGCGGCCCGATGGAAGCCGGTAAGACCAAGCTTGCCTCCCACGGCCTGGATCTGGTCGACGCCATGGTCATCGCGGCCGACTCGACCGCCAGCGACGAAAAAGTTGCCGAATACGAGCGCAGCGCTTGCCCGACCTGCGGTTCATGCTCCGGCATGTTCACCGCCAACTCGATGAACTGCCTGACCGAAGCGCTGGGCCTGGCACTGCCGGGCAACGGTTCGACACTGGCCACTCACAGCGACCGCGAGCAGTTGTTCCTGCAAGCCGGCCGCACCATCGTCGACCTGTGCCGTCAGTACTACATCGAAAACAACGAGGCCGTGTTGCCGCGCAACATCGCCAACTTCAAGGCGTTCGAGAACGCCATGATGCTGGACATCGCCATGGGTGGATCGACCAACACCATCCTGCACTTGCTGGCAGCCGCTCAGGAAGCCGAGATTCCCTTCGACCTGCGCGACATCGATCGTCTGTCACGCACCGTTCCACAGCTGTGCAAGGTGGCGCCGAACATCCAGAAGTACCACATGGAAGATGTGCACCGTGCTGGCGGTATCTTCAGCATCCTCGGCTCACTGGCCCGCGGTGGTCTGTTGCACACCGACCTGCCGACCGTACACAGCCCGTCCATGGAAGAAGCGATCGCTAAATGGGACATTACCCAGACTGACGATGAAGCGGTGCACACCTTCTTCCGTGCAGGCCCTGCCGGTATCCCGACCCAGACGGCCTTCAGCCAGTCGACCCGTTGGGAAACCGTAGATGACGACCGTGAAAACGGCTGCATCCGCAGTTTCGAGCACGCCTATTCGCAAGAAGGCGGCCTCGCCGTGCTGTACGGCAACATCGCGCTGGACGGCTGCGTCGTGAAAACCGCAGGCGTTGACGAATCGATCCACGTATTCGAAGGCAACGCGAAGATCTTCGAAAGCCAGGACAGCGCCGTGCGCGGCATCCTCGCTGACGAAGTTCAGGCAGGCGACATCGTGATCATCCGCTACGAAGGCCCGAAAGGCGGCCCGGGCATGCAGGAAATGCTGTACCCGACGTCGTACCTGAAATCCAAAGGCTTGGGCAAAGCGTGCGCCTTGCTCACTGACGGTCGTTTCTCGGGTGGTACTTCAGGCCTGTCCATCGGTCATGCTTCCCCGGAAGCAGCCGCTGGCGGCGCGATTGGCCTGGTACGCGACGGCGACAAAGTCCTGATCGACATCCCGAATCGCTCGATCAATCTGTTGATCGACGACGCAGAGATGGCCGCACGCCGCGCAGAGCAGGATCAGAAAGGCTGGAAGCCGGTGGAAGTGCGTCCACGTAAAGTGACCACCGCCCTGAAAGCCTACGCCCTGCTCGCCACCAGCGCCGACAAAGGCGCAGTGCGCGACAAGGCGTTGCTGGACAAGCTGGTACCGTAAGCTTTTTCAGTGACCACAAAAAACCCGGCAGCGATGCCGGGTTTTTTTGTTGCTGATTTTTGTTGGAGCGAGGCTTGCCCGCGAAAAACGATAACGCGGTGAACCTGCCCTGCCGAGTTGCCTACTTCGCGGGCAAGCCTCGCTCCAACTGAAGACCTCGGCACATCAGTTAGTGTATGTAGATCGCTCCTACGAGATGACGCGCTTACTGAATCTCATCCGGTTTGACGATCACCCAGTTCTTGTCCGCCGTTACCGGCAACCCCTCTTTGGCCTGGGCCTCGGCGTTGCTTTTGATCATGCCGTTCAATTGGGTCATGTACTTGTCTTTGCGATTGATCCACAAATGCACGCCGCCTTTGCTGACATCCACGCCGTGGAACAGCATGTAGCCATCGCTGGTTGGCGTATCACCCGCTACCAACACCGGTTTCTTCCACTGGTCGATGTAGGTCAGGATCGCCGCCTGCTTACCTGCCATCCAGGTCGCTGGTGTCCAGAGATAAGGCGTCAGTTCCAGACCGAGGTTGGCCTTCTCGTCATACTTGCCCGCCGTGATCTGCTTGCGCGCAGTAGTCAGCTCGCCGGTCTTCTTGTCTTTGAGCAGCATGGTCACGCCGATTACGTTTTGCGGTTTGACGTTGTAGCCGTACTTGGGATCAGAGGCGACCATGCGCACCAGTTCTTCAGACGCGGCGGTCATCACGTAGACCTCAATGCCGTTTTCCATCAGCTTGTTAAACAGCTCTTTCTGACCGGAGAAGATGCGTGGTGGCTCAACGTCGAGCTTCTTGACCACATCGCCATCGTAATAACTCGCCGGGATCGGCTTGCCCGAAGCCATCAGCTCATCGACATAACCCTTGAGCTCTTTAAGGGTAAAGCCCGAGAACACCTGTGCAACCCACGGATAGCAAACCATGTCGTCCACTTCACACAGGCGGTAGTAATAGCTGAACAGGCTTTCCTTGTGGTCAGCCGTATCTTTGAAGGGCATCAGCTTGAGGGACGGATCAAGTTTTTCACGGGTGATCAGCCCTTTGCTTTCCATGTACGGCAGCAGCGACTCTTCGAGGTCGAAGCGATAGCTGGTGTTGTCCATGTCGAAAACCGCGTAATTACCCTTGTTGGCATTGGCGGCAATCATCGCGTCGAGTGCTTTTGCGGCGGGCTCAGGCCAGTGTTTCAACTCGGTGGCAGCAAACGCCTGCCCGGCCAGACCAAGGCAGAGTGCGGCGGCAAGCAATCGTGGAGCGAACTTCATCGTGGTATCCCCCTGAAAGTTAAGAGGATCGACCGTAACAAATTATGATGACTGATTGGGGATGCCAGCGACTGTGTACGTTCCGAGGGCGTCACACTGGAAGCGATTCGCGACGCAGATTTCCGATTACGACACTTTTGTGGAGGATTTCAAACCGCTATCGCGAGCAAGCTCACTCCTACAGCTGACCGTATTTTTCTGTAGGAGTGAGCTTGCTCGCGATAGTAATTTAACGGCGCTCCCAAACCTCAAAGCTATACGCAGGCTTATCATCCACCGCCGGGTTCAACACCTCGGACACCAACGCCCATTCAGCCAGATCAAATTCCGGAAACCAGGCATCACCTTCGGGACTCAACGCCACACGGGTCAGATACAAACGATCTGCCTGAGCCAGACCCTGGGCGTACAACTGCGCGCCGCCGATCAGCATCACCTCCGCAACGCCCTGCTCCTGCGCCCACTCTTCAGCGCGGGCAACAGCGGACTCCAGCGACGTAAACACCTCTGCGCCCTCCAGTTGCAGATCCGCCTGACGCGTAACAACCAGATTCAAACGCCCCGGAAGCGGCCGACCGAGCGAATCCCAGGTCTTGCGGCCCATGATGATCGGCTTGCCCAAGGTCGTGGCTTTGAAATATTTGAAATCCCCCGGCAAATGCCAGGGCATGGAATTGTCGACGCCAATCACTCGGTTCTCACCAAGGGCGGCAATCAGGCTGAGCGGAAGTTGATTTTTCATGGCGGCGAGAATAACAGACGCTGACACTGAATTCGTAGCGGCCAATCTGCTCGAATGCTGGGCGCAGAGGTTATGCTCCTTTTCTGACTCAATCGACGAGACGCTGTGTGACTGCTCTGACTCCCCTCGATACCCTCTGGCTGACCGAAGCCGTGCGCCTGCGCGAAGAACAGGCCGGCCCGCTGGAAGACCTTGAAGCCAACCGTCGCGCGCGGGCCAACGGTGGCGACCTGACGAACCGCGTACAAAGTCGTGCCCTGTGGCTGGCCGAACGCGATGGCATGCGCGCCGCGCTGCCACACTGGAAACAAGGCGCCCGACTGGCCCTGATTGCACTGGCGATTTTCTCGGTGCTCAGCGGTGCCGGGCTGGCATTCGCAGCGCTGGGCGACGGCCAGACGCCGGTCAATGTGTTCTGGGCGCTCGGCAGCCTGCTCGGGCTGAACCTGATTATGTTGTTCAGCTGGGCAATGAGTTTCAGCGTCGCCGGGCAAAACACCGCCAGCCTTGGACGTCTCTGGCTATGGCTCAGCGAAAAGCTCGCTCGCGATGCTCAGGCCGCCCAACTTGCCCCTGCGCTGATTGTGCTGTTGCAGCGCAAACGCCTGAATCGATGGGTACTGGGTGCGGCGATACATGGTTTATGGCTGCTGGCATTGGTCAGCGCGCTGGTGCTGCTATTGATGCTGATGGCGACGCGACGTTATGGCTTTGTGTGGGAAACCACTATTTTAGGCAGCGACACCTTCGTCAGCCTGACTCAGACGCTCGGCATACTCCCCGCCTTGCTGGGTTTCACAGTGCCCGACGAATCCATGATTCGCGCCAGCGGTGACAGCGCACTGGTCCTGGAGTCCGGTCGTCAAGCCTGGGCCGCCTGGCTGGTTGGCGTACTTCTGGTTTACGGCATCGCGCCGCGCCTGCTTCTGACATTACTCTGTCTGTGGCGCTGGCGCAGTGGTCGGTCGGCATTGAGCCTGGACCTTACCCTGCCCGGCTACAGCCAACTACGCGAACGGCTGATGCCCAGCAGCGAACGGCTGGGGGTCAGCGACGCTGCGCCAGAACAACTGCATCAAATACTGCCCAACAGCGCAGCACAACACAGCGACGGCGCATTGTTGGTCGCTATCGAACTGGACGATGAACAGCCATGGCCACCGTTATTACCGGAAGGTGTCGTCGATGCAGGCATCCTCGACAGCCGTGAGTCCCGACAAAAACTGCTCGATCAACTGACCCGTTTCCCGCCCGCGCGATTGCTTATCGCCTGCGACCCACGGCGCTCACCGGATAGAGGCAGCCTTGCTCTGATTGCCGAACTGGCTCGCTGTGCGGGCGCAACGCGGGTCTGGTTGCTATCGGCCCCTGCCGGGCAAAATCTGAATGCTGAGCGAGTCAGTGATTGGCATGCAGCACTGCAGCAACTGGATCTTGTGTGGAGCGACAGTGCGCCACTGAAGTGGCTGGAGACAGGCAATGACTGACAAGGACAACATCCGCCCGCTGAAGCTGGCGGTAGTCGGCCACACCAACGTCGGCAAGACTTCGCTGCTGCGAACTCTGACTCGCGATGTGGGCTTTGGCGAGGTATCCCATCGTCCAAGCACCACACGCCATGTGGAAGGGGCACGGTTGTCCGTGGACGGGCAGGCTCTGCTTGAACTGTACGACACCCCGGGGCTGGAAGACGCCATTGCGTTATTGGACTTTCTCGAACGCCAGGATCGACCGGGCGAGCGGCTGGACGGCCCGGCACGGCTGGCACGCTTTCTGGAAGGCAGTGAAGCGAGACAGCGCTTTGAGCAGGAAGCCAAGGTTATGCGCCAATTGCTGGCTTCGGACGCAGGTCTGTACGTGATCGACGCCCGCGAACCGGTACTGGCCAAGTACCGTGATGAGCTGTCAATCCTCGCCAGTTGCGGCAAACCGCTGCTGCCAGTCCTGAATTTTGTCAGCAGTGCAGAACACCGGGAGCCCGCGTGGCGTGAAGCGCTCGCACGCTTGGGTCTGCATGCACTGGTGCGCTTTGACAGCGTCGCGCCGCCAGAAGATGGCGAGCGTCGCCTTTATGAAAGCCTTGCCCTGTTGCTGGAAAACGCTCGAAATCAACTGGAACGACTGATTCTGGATCTAGAGGCCCAGCGCGAATCGCGTCAGCAAAGCGCAAGCCGCTTGATCGCGCAGTTACTCATCGACTGTGCAGCCTGCCGCCGCAGCGTGTCTACCGAATCAGGCCACGAACAACGAGCCATCGATGAACTGCGCAAAGCTGTTCGCCAGCGCGAACAGCGCTGCGTCGAGGAGCTGCTCAAGCTTTACGCGTTTCGCGTTCAAGACGCTGCGGCCAGTGATCTACCACTGCTGGACGGGCGTTGGGGCGACGACTTGTTCAATCCAGAAACCCTCAAGCAACTGGGCGTGCGAGTCGGCGGTGGCATTGCGGCAGGCGCAGCAGCGGGTGCTGGAGTCGACTTGCTGGTGGGCGGCCTCACCATGGGCGCAGCGGCTTTGGCCGGTGCGATTGCCGGTGGCGCATTACAGACTGCACGCAGTTACGGCGGACGGTTACTCGGCAAGATCAAAGGCCAACGCGAACTGACGGTGGACGATGCCGTACTGCGCTTGCTCGCCTTGCGTCAACGCCACCTGCTGCTGGCCCTCGGCGCACGGGGCCACGCAGCGATGGAAAGCATCCAGCTGACCACCCCGCAGGATAAAACCTGGCGCGAAGGCAAACTCCCCGAGGCCCTGCATAAAGCCCGCGCCCATCCGCAATGGTCGTCGCTCAATCCGGGGGCGAAACTGAATCAGGCGGAGCGGCAGGAGCAGATTGAGGAGCTGGCGAAAGTGTTGGCGCAAACCTGATTGTACGGATGCTTGGAGATAACGCCGCTGCCTTTGTGGGAGCTGGGCTTGGTCTGGGCGGCATTCCGACGATACAGGCGCCGCGGTGCATCAGATAAAAAGGTTGCCTTCATCGCGGGCAAGCCCGGCTCCCACAGAGGTCCAGCACCGCCTGCAAATGTCCGGCAGTCGCCTCGGTAATTTTTGATTACTCGATTTCCCCGGACACCGGTATCATCGCGCGCCCGATACACCCGGAACCGTATTGCTCATGAAACCGACCTTGATCGCCGCCGCAGAAATCGACCGTATCGATACCTGGGCCAAATACTCCAGCCATATGTGCGGAGGCTGCATCTCCAGCTGCTGCACGCTGCCTGTTGAAGTGAAGATCAAGGACTTGATCCGCATCGGCATCGTCGATGACTTTGAGCGCGGCGAACCAGCGAAGAACATCGCCAAGCGCTTGCAGAAGGAAGGGATTGTCGAGCGCTATAACCAGAAGTCCGAAATCTTCACTTTGCAGCGCATGAGCAATAACGACTGCCTGTATCTGGATCGCAAGAGCCGCCTGTGCACCATCTACGACAAACGTCCGGATACGTGCCGCAACCATCCCAAGATTGGTCCACGTCCGGGTTACTGCGCTTACAAGCCCAAGGCCGTAGTGCGTCAGGACACCGGCACGCTGAAGAACAACACCAGCACGCCGTTTCCGAAGTTTTAAGGCGTCTGTACGCGGATTCCTGGTAGGAGCGAACTTGTTCGCGAGGCAATATTTCTGATCAGGCAGGACCAAAGCCTCGCCAACAAGTTGGTTCCTACCAAGACAAACGCTAGTCCATCGCACCACACAAACAAAAACGCCCCCGACCTTGCGGTCGGGGGCGTTTTTTCAAGCCTGATTAAAAACTAATCAGTTCTTGGCTTTCTTGGCAGCGCGGGTACGCTCGCTTTCGTCCAGGATCTTCTTGCGAAGACGGATGGACTTAGGAGTCACTTCGCACAGCTCGTCGTCCTGGATGAATTCCAGAGCCTGTTCAAGGGTGAACTTGACCGGTGGAACCAGAGCGATGGTCTCGTCTTTACCCGAAGCACGCATGTTGTCGAGCTTCTTGCCTTTGGTTGGGTTAACACCCAGGTCGTTGTCGCGGCTGTTCAAGCCAACGATTTGACCACCGTAGATTTCCTGACCGTGCTCAACGAACAGCTTGCCGCGAGCCTGCAGGGTTTCCAGGGAGTAAGTCAGCGCCTTGCCGGTTTCAACCGAAACCAGAACACCGTTCTGACGGCCGGACATGTCGCCGGACTTCATCACGTCGTAACGGTCGAAGATCGAGGTCAGGATGCCAGCACCGGAGGTGAGGGTCAGGAACTCGTTACGGAAACCGATCAGACCACGAGCAGGGATGTTGTACTCGAGACGTACACGGCCTTTGCCATCCGGAACCATGTTGGTCAGGTCGCCTTTACGCAGACCCATCTGCTCCATGATCGCGCCCTGCGCTTCTTCAGGCAGGTCGATGGTCACGTTTTCGTACGGTTCGTGCTTCACGTCACCTACGCGACGGATGATCACTTCCGGACGACCTACGGCCATTTCGAAGCCTTCGCGACGCATGGTTTCGATCAGAACCGAAAGGTGCAGCTCACCACGACCGGAAACCTTGAACTTGTCAGCCGAGTCGCCTTCTTCAACGCGCAGAGCAACGTTGTACAGCAGCTCTTTGTCCAGACGTTCCTTGATGTTACGGCTGGTGACGAACTTGCCTTCTTTACCGCAGAAAGGCGAATCGTTTACCTGGAAGGTCATGGAAACGGTTGGCTCGTCAACGGTCAGTGGCTTCATCGCCTCAACGTTGTTTGGATCGCAAAGCGTGTCGGAGATGAACAGCTCTTCGAAACCGCTGATGCAGACGATGTCGCCCGCTGCTGCTTCTTCAACGTCGATGCGGTGCAGACCGTGGTGACCCATCAGCTTCAGGATACGGCCGTTGCGCTTCTTGCCATCAACGTCGATAGCCACAACCGGAGTGTTCGGCTTGACGCGACCACGAGCGATACGGCCAACGCCGATAACACCCAGGAAGCTGTTGTAGTCCAGAGCAGAGATCTGCATCTGGAAAGGACCGTCACGGTCAACAGCCGGCGCAGGTACGTTGTCGACGATCGACTGGTACAGCGGGGTCATGTCTTCAGCCATGTCGGTGTGGTCCAGACCGGCAATACCGTTCAGGGCCGAGGCGTAGACGACTTTGAAGTCCAGCTGTTCTTCGGTAGCACCCAGGTTGTCGAACAGGTCGAAGATCTGGTCCAGAACCCAGTCCGGACGCGCGCCTGGACGGTCAACCTTGTTGATGACCACGATCGGACGCAGGCCGGCTTCGAAAGCCTTCTTGGTCACGAAACGGGTTTGCGGCATAGGGCCGTCTTGAGCGTCAACCAGCAGCAGCACGGAGTCAACCATCGACATTACGCGCTCAACTTCACCACCGAAGTCGGCGTGGCCCGGGGTGTCCACGATGTTGATGTGGTAGCCGTTCCAGTTGATGGCGGTGTTTTTCGCCAGAATGGTAATACCGCGCTCTTTCTCTTGGTCGTTGGAGTCCATCACGCGCTCGTCGTTGAGCTCGTTACGCTCCAGAGTGCCGGATTGACGCAAGAGTTTGTCTACCAGGGTGGTTTTACCGTGGTCAACGTGAGCAATGATGGCGATGTTGCGTAGATTTTCGATCACTTGTGTATCTCGATCAGAGGATTCGGTTAGCTGAATACTGCTAAACAGCTATTTATAACGTCAGAGTCGGCCAAAGCCGTTACGGCTAGACGACTGGCGTCGGGGGGCCGGTGACGCAAGCCACAGGCAAACAGCCCCGGGCACTTAGCTCGGTCTATAAACGCGCACATTGGCATACCCCTCACTGAGCAAATGGTGAGCATGCAGGCGACTCATGACGCCTTTGTCGCAATACAACAGGTACTGGCGCGTGTTATCCAGTTCCTTGAAGCGGCTGTTCAATGCATAGAACGGCAACGCCTGTACTTCAATGCCAGGCAACACCAACGGCTGATCTTCCTGGGCATCCGGGTGACGGATGTCGACGATGACCTGCCCTGCCAGTGCCTGACTGACTTCTTCTATCTCGATGCTCCGGCTCAGATCGTCAATCACCCGATCGATCGAAACCAGTTTGGCGTTCGCAAGCGCGCGCTCGAGAACTGCCATGTCGAACTGTTGCTCTTCGTACTCAACGCGGTTGCGCTTGGCGTTGGTCTTGGGGTTGATCGAAATCACCCCGCAATACTCAGGCATATGCCTGGCGAAATCGGCAGTACCGATTTCAACCGCCTGATCGACGATGTCCTGCTTGTGGCTGGTGATCAACGGACGCAAGACCAGCTTGTCAGTCGCGGCGTCAATCAACGACAGGTTCGGCAACGTCTGGCTGGCAACCTGTGAAATCGCTTCGCCGGTAACCAGCACATCGATATCAAGACGGTCAGCGATAGAGGATGCAGCGCGTAACATCATACGCTTCAAAACTACACCCATATGACTGTTATCGACTTTCTGCAGGATTTCTCCGAGAACTTCCTCGAAAGGCACGCTGATAAACAGCACGCGCTGGGAGCTGCCGTACTTCTTCCAGATGAAATGCGCGACTTCCATCACGCCCAGCTCATGGGCGCGACCGCCCAGATTGAAGAAGCAGAAATGCGCCATCAGCCCGCGACGCATGACCTGATAGGCCGCCACGGTCGAATCGAAACCACCGGACATCAACACCAGGGTCTGTTCGAGGGCGCCTAACGGGTATCCGCCGACACTATTGTGCTGGCTGTGGATGACAAACAACCGTTTGTCGCGAATTTCCATTCGCACCACGATTTCCGGCTTTTTCAGCTCGATACCGGCCGCACCGCACTGCTTGCGCAACTGGCTACCGACGTATTTTTCGACATCCATGGAGCTGAATGCATGCTTGCCCGCTCGCTTGCAGCGCACCGAAAACATCTTGCCCGGCAGCAGATCGGCGTAGTGCAGCTTGCACTTGGCAACGATGTCGTCCATGTCGCCCAACGGGTATTCAGCCACCTGAAGGAAATTGGCGATGCCCGGCATGCAGCTCAAGCGGTCCGTCATGTCCTGCAGGACCTTGGGGTCGGTCAGTTTCGTCTGAACCTCGAGGTTGTCCCACGAGCCATCCACCACCAGTACCGGGTCCAGATCACGGAGCACGGTGCGGATGTTCTTGGCCAGCTGGCGGATGAATTGCTTACGCACCGGCGGGCTTTTGATGATGATTTCGGGGAAGACTTTTACGATTAGTTTCATGAAAACAGCGCGCGAGGTGCCAGCCGAAAAAGAGGGGGCGGGATTATAGCGGAAATTGCTCAAGGTTTAACCAGTTATCGTGCAACCAATCATCAGCGCACCAAAAAAGACCTCGGCCGCAATATCAAGCATCATTGTGGTGCGCTATTTTTTCAAATAATCGAATTTATGCCTGAAAACGCGAGCGTTTCGGGCACAAAACCCATCTCGGGGCACTGGCATGCAATTTGCTCCCTTGTGAGGCAGGTTGCCTTGGCAGAGTATCTGCGCCGGCATCACCCAAATTCTAAGGGCCCAAACCATTAAATAGGCCCGAAGCCACCCGGAGGACACCATGTCGAAGTCGGTTCAACTCATCAAAGATCATGACGTTAAGTGGATTGATCTGCGCTTCACGGACACTAAAGGTACACAGCACCACGTGACCATGCCGGCTCGCGATGCTCTGGAAGACGACTTCTTCGAAGTCGGCAAGATGTTCGACGGCTCCTCCATCTCTGGCTGGAAAGGCATCGAAGCCTCCGACATGATCCTGCTGCCGGACGACGAAACTGCTGTTCTCGACCCGTTCACCGAAGACCCAACCCTGATCCTGGTTTGCGACATCATCGAACCATCGACCATGCAAGGTTACGATCGCGACCCACGCGCTATCGCTCACCGCGCCGAGGAATACCTGAAGTCGACCGGTATCGGTGACACTGTATTCGCCGGTCCAGAGCCAGAATTCTTCATCTTCGACGAAGTGAAGTTCAAATCCGATATCTCCGGCTCCATGTTCAAGATCTACTCTGAACAAGGTTCGTGGATGTCCGACCAGGACGTAGAAGGCGGCAACAAAGGCCACCGTCCAGGTATCAAAGGTGGTTACTTCCCGGTTCCGCCATTTGACCATGACCACGAAATTCGCACCGCAATGTGCAACGCTCTGGAAGAAATGGGCCAGACCGTAGAAGTTCACCACCACGAAGTGGCCACTGCAGGTCAGAACGAAATCGGCGTGAAATTCAACACGCTGGTTAAGAAGGCTGACGAAGTTCAGACCCTGAAATACGTTGTTCACAACGTTGCTGACGCTTACGGCCGCACCGCTACCTTCATGCCTAAGCCTCTGTACGGCGATAACGGTTCGGGTATGCACGTTCACATGTCCATCTCCAAAGATGGCAAGAACACCTTCGCAGGTGAAGGCTATGCCGGCCTGTCCGACACCGCCCTGTACTTCATCGGCGGCATCATCAAGCACGGTAAAGCACTGAACGGCTTCACCAACCCGGCAACCAACTCCTACAAGCGTCTGGTTCCAGGCTTCGAAGCTCCAGTAATGCTGGCTTACTCGGCTCGTAACCGTTCCGCTTCGATCCGTATTCCTTACGTCAACAGCCCTAAAGGCCGCCGTATCGAAGCTCGCTTCCCGGATCCAGCTGCCAACCCGTACCTGGCTTTCGCAGCACTGCTGATGGCCGGCCTGGACGGCATCCAGAACAAGATCCACCCTGGCGATGCAGCTGACAAAAACCTGTATGACCTGCCGCCTGAAGAGGCTAAAGAGATCCCACAAGTTTGCGGCAGCCTGAAAGAAGCACTGGAAGAGCTGGACAAAGGTCGTGCGTTCCTGACCAAAGGCGGCGTTTTCAGCGACGATTTCATCGACGCTTACATCGCTCTGAAAAGCGAAGAAGAAATCAAAGTACGCACCTTCGTACACCCACTGGAATACGAGCTGTACTACAGCTGCTAATCCAGTCGCGTCAGGCATTCTGACGCACTAAAGAGGCCTCCTTCGGGAGGCCTTTTTTATGGGCGGGATTTAATATGCGATATCTATTTGTTGCCACGCACGCCGCCAGCAGGTGCATGCTGTCATTTCGCGCACACCCCCCCCCTGGAGGAGCGAGCTTGCTCGCGATAGCGTCAGAAGCCGTTACGCATCAAGGCCAGTCGTTTGGCGGCGCGAATTGAGGACTACCCGCTTTGGGACAATGTGTGGCTTTGAGTGCGTCATCGCGAGCAAGCTCGCTCCTACAGATGACCCGGTTCCAACTATAGGAGCGAGCTTGCTCGCGATGGCGTCAGCGGCCGTTACGCATCAAGGCCAGTCGTTTGGCGGCGCGAATTGAGGACTACCCGCTTTGGGACAATGTGTGGCTTTGAGTGCGTCATCGCGAGCAAGCTCGCTCCTTATTCAGCATCAATGCTCCGATTAATTTGAGAGAAAAAAGAGATATGTCCAATCCAGCATGCTTGCTTTTCTTCTGCGCTGCGCTCACCAGCCTGACCGCCTGCGCGAGCACACCCGTGACTTCGCCCGCACCCGCGCCGCTTGCACCTTTACTGACAACGATCAGCGAACGCCTCGCCATCGCAGATCAGGTCGCACTGACCAAATGGGACAGCGGAAAACCGATTCAGGACAGCCCTCGCGAAGCGCAGGTCATCGCAGCCGCCGCAAAGCTCGCACCTAGCTACAACCTGGATGCACCGGAAGTCAGCCAATTCCTCGCCGCACAAATTGAAGCGAACAAGCTGGTGCAGTACGCACTGCTCGCCAAATGGCACGAAGCGGGTAAGGCGCCAGACACGCCAAGGCCGGATCTGGTCGGGCAAATTCGCCCACAGCTGGATCAACTGCAAACGCGATTGCTGCGCGAATACTCAGCCTTTGCGATGTACCGTCAGGACCCACAATGCCCGAACTGGGTGATTCAACAGTCCCGACTACAAGCGAAGGATCCGACTCATGACCTGGCGCTTACACGAGCAGTCGGCGAGTTGTGCGTGACTGGCAAATGATCATCAACCGCTCAAGCTGATTTATGTTCTATGCTGCGCGCAACCTACCACCACCGCAGCCAAGCCATGGAGCCTGCATGCGCCGAAGCCTCATCTGTCTGCTGCTGTTGATCGCGTTGCCCGCAGCGGCGCAGATTTACAAATACACCGACGCCAACGGTAATGCCGCGTTCAGCAATACACCGCCCGATGGCGTCAAGGCTCAGGTGGTAGAGCTGCCGCCACTCAACAGTGTCGACACTCAGAAAATGGCGAGTCCGGTAGCCCCCGCGCAAAACCCGTCACCCTCGGCACAGCCACAAGTGGCCTACCCGACTTTGGCGCTGACCGACTTGCCCGCTGATGAAGCACTGCGCGCCAACAATGGTACGTTTACCGTCGGGGTCGCTATCCAGCCAAGACTGCTACCGGGGCACTTGCTGCAATTACTGGTCGATGGAAATCTCTATGGTCAGCCAGGGAATGTGCCGCGCCTGCAAGTCGTCAACATTGATCGCGGCGAACACAGCTTTGCCGTAGTCGTGCTGGATAAAGGCCGCATCATCCAGCAGAGTCCTACCATCACACTGACGGTGCAGCGCGTTCATGTCGGCAAACCTTAAATCACGGACATGGGTCTGCGCGCTTTTGGGCTTACTGATCACACTGCCTGCTGCGGTGCTGGCAGACGTCTACACCTACACCGACGCGCAGGGGAATAAAGTCTTCACGGACCAGCCTCACAAGAACGCCAAGCGTGTCGAAATTCTGCCCAGCAACAGCACCAGCGGCTCGCCCCCACCGCGCACCGTGCAAAAAAGTACACCCACCAAAGCCAAGCCCCGCCCGATGTTTCGCTACGACCTGCTTCGGGTTCTTGTGCCGGAACCTGATGCAACCATACGCAGCACCGAAGGGGATCTGATTGCCACCATCACCAGCGATCCCGCGCTGCAGCCTGGTCATACCTATCAGCTTTTGCTAGATGGCAAGCCAGTCGCCCAAGCCGGGCGTAGCCCTGTTGTTCCGCTGAAGAACATCGACAGGGGCACGCATCAGATCGCTGCGCAGATTCTCGACGAAAATGGGCGAGTGCTGGAAAAGACGCCCAACCAGCCCTTCCACATGCAACGCATTTCACTGGCACAGAAGCGTCTGGCAAACCCCTGCGAAAACGCCGAGTACGGCGTGCGTCCCGAGTGCCCCCTCAAAGACAAACCCAAAGAAAAAAGCAGCATCCTGCCTTTCTTTTGATACAGCACCTCTCCCCCAAACATCAAAGCCCTATATTGGTGCAAGATATTGCAAGCAAGTCGGCCGAGAACCCCATTTTGGTTCGAAAACGCTACCCTTCGATGAACCATTCAAACGCACTGTCCAAAAAAAGCCCGGTTTTGCAGTTTAAACGCTTCTTTTCGGAGCCTTGGTTTGGTTTTTGCAACTTGGCTATAACAGCACCCTATCTGCACTGGATACAAACGTATCAGTGGCGTTACCCACGCTGGAGAAGACCAACCAGCGCCTGTGATTCGAGGCTCACCTGGAATCGCAATGAGCCAAAAGAGGTCAAAGACTTTAATGACTATCAGCGACGCGCTGCACCGTTTGTTACTCGACAACCTGACCACTGCCACCATTCTGCTCAATGCTGACCTGCGCCTTGAGTACATGAACCCGGCAGCGGAAATGCTGCTGGCCATCAGCGGTCAGCGCAGCCATGGGCAATTCATCAGCGAGCTGTTCACCGAGTCTGCAGAAGCCCTGAGCTCTCTGCGCCAGGCAGTGGAGCAAGCGCACCCGTTTACCAAACGCGAAGCCATGCTCACCGCCCTTACCGGCCAGACACTGACAGTTGATTACGCGGTAACGCCCATCCTCAGCCAGGGCGAGACCTTGTTGCTGCTGGAGGTCCATCCGCGTGACCGCCTGCTACGCATCACCAAAGAAGAAGCGCAGTTGTCCAAGCAGGAGACCACCAAAATGCTGGTGCGTGGCCTGGCTCACGAAATAAAGAACCCACTTGGCGGGATTCGCGGCGCAGCGCAACTGCTGGCGCGGGAGCTGCCTGAAGAGAGTTTGAAGGACTACACCAACGTCATCATCGAGGAAGCCGATCGCCTGAGAAATCTGGTGGATCGCATGCTCGGATCAAACAAGCTGCCATCGCTGGCCATGACTAACGTGCACGAAGTGCTTGAGCGTGTCTGCAGTCTGGTCGAAGCGGAAAGCCAAGGGTGCATCACTCTGGTGCGCGACTATGATCCAAGTATTCCCGATGTATTGATCGACCGTGAACAGATGATTCAGGCCGTGCTCAATATCGTGCGTAATGCGATGCAAGCCATCAGCAGCCAGAACGAGCTTCGCCTGGGCCGAATTAGCCTTCGTACTCGTGCGATGCGTCAGTTCACGATCGGCCATGTGCGTCACCGGCTGGTCAGCAAAATCGAAATCATCGACAACGGCCCCGGAATTCCGGCCGAGCTTCAGGAAACCATTTTCTACCCGATGGTCAGTGGCCGCCCCGACGGCACTGGACTCGGTCTTGCGATCACGCAGAACATCATTAGTCAGCACCAGGGGCTGATCGAGTGTGACAGCCATCCTGGCCATACCACCTTCTCGATCTTCCTGCCGCTGGAACAAGGAGCAGCTTCGACATGAGCCGTAGTGAAACTGTCTGGATCGTAGATGACGATCGTTCCATTCGTTGGGTTCTGGAAAAAGCCTTGCAGCAAGAAGGCATGACCACACAAAGCTTCGACAGCGCCGATGGCGTGATGAGCCGCCTGGCTCGTCAGCAACCGGACGTGATTATCTCTGACATCCGCATGCCGGGTGCCAGTGGCCTGGACCTGCTGGCGCGAATCCGCGAACAACACCCGCGCCTGCCCGTCATCATCATGACCGCCCATTCAGACCTGGACAGCGCTGTTGCCTCTTATCAAGGCGGCGCGTTCGAGTACCTGCCAAAACCGTTCGACGTCGATGAAGCCGTTTCTCTGGTCAAGCGTGCCAACCTGCACGCTCAGGAACAGCAAGGCATGGACGTTGCGCCGACACTGACCCGCACCCCCGAAATCATTGGCGAAGCGCCAGCGATGCAGGAAGTGTTTCGCGCCATCGGTCGTCTCAGCCACTCCAATATCACCGTGTTGATCAACGGCGAGTCGGGCACCGGTAAAGAACTGGTTGCTCACGCCCTGCATCGCCACAGCCCGCGTTCGGCCTCGCCGTTCATTGCACTGAACATGGCAGCCATTCCAAAAGACTTGATGGAATCGGAACTGTTCGGCCACGAAAAAGGCGCGTTCACTGGCGCAGCAAACCTGCGGCGCGGTCGTTTCGAACAAGCGGACGGCGGCACCCTGTTCCTCGACGAAATCGGCGACATGCCTGCCGACACCCAAACCCGTCTGCTGCGAGTATTGGCTGATGGCGAGTTCTATCGCGTGGGCGGTCACACGCCGGTCAAAGTTGACGTGCGCATCATCGCGGCGACCCACCAGAATCTTGAAACTCTGGTGCAGGCCGGCAAATTCCGGGAAGACTTGTTCCATCGTCTGAACGTGATTCGCATCCATATCCCGCGCATGTCGGATCGTCGCGAAGACATTCCGACCCTGGCCAAACACTTCCTCAGCCGTGCGGCTCAGGAACTGGCTGTTGAACCGAAACTGCTCAAGGCGGAAACCGAGGAATACCTCAAGCACCTGCCGTGGCCGGGTAACGTGCGTCAGTTGGAAAACACCTGCCGCTGGATCACCGTCATGGCCTCGGGCCGTGAAGTGCACATCAGCGACCTGCCGCCCGAGCTGCTGAGCCTGCCGCAAGATGCAGCGCCAGTGACCAACTGGGAACAGGCATTGCGCCAATGGGCCGATCAGGCACTGGCTCGCGGTCAATCCAGCCTGCTGGACAGTGCCGTGCCGACCTTTGAACGGATCATGATCGAAACCGCCCTCAAGCATACCGCTGGCCGTCGTCGCGACGCCGCTGTGTTGCTGGGCTGGGGCCGTAACACCTTGACTCGCAAGATCAAGGAGCTGGGCATGAAGATCGATGGTGGTGACGATGACGAGGGCGATGAAGGCTGATCAAGCCTTTCGTTCTCCCGAAAGCCCAGCGTTGCGCGAGCAGCTCTGGGCTTTTTGCATCCACACCACTGGATACCGACCCGATTTGATTCTGCGGGAGCCGAGCTTGCTCGCGATTGCGATTTCACTGGCCCACCTCCTTACTGCATTGAAACGCATGGCCCTGTAGGAGCTGCCGATGCGAACGCCTTTGTTCAGATTTACCGAACAATCATGCCAATTCCCGCCTGTTTATCCCCCGCGCTCAACATGTGAAAGTAACGACACATTCAGAACGGAGGTGGACCATGACTCAGAATAACCCTCGCAAAGTCGCCATTGTCACCGGAGCCTCACGCGGTATCGGCGCTGAAATCGCCAAGCGTCTTTCAGCCGACGGTTTTGCCGTCGCCGTCAATTACGCCAACAGCGCAACCGAAGCCGAGACGCTGGTCACCAGCCTCATAGCCGACGGCGGTCAGGCGATCGCCATCAAGGCCGACGTCGCCAGCACAGCCGATGTGCGCACCCTGTTTGATCTGACCGAGCAACAATTGGGTAAAGTCGATGTGCTGGTGAACAACGCCGGCATCATGAAAACCATGCCCATCGTCGACACCAGCGACGAACTGTTCGAACAGACTTTTTCCATCAACACACGGGGCACCTTCAACACGCTACGTGAAGCCGGGAGGCGAATGAACGATGGCGGGCGGATCATCAACTTCTCCAGCTCGGCGCTGGCACTGAACATTCCCGGCTACGCAATCTACAACGCCACCAAAGCTGCGGTTGAATCATTCACTCATGTGTTCGCCAAGGAACTGCGCGGGCGCAGCATCACCGTCAACGCAGTAGCGCCCGGTCCAGTGGCTACCGAGCTGTTCCTGAATGGCAAAACTGAAGAGCAGATCAAGAACTTCGCAAACATGCCGCCGCTGCAACGCTTGGGTCAGCCAGAAGACATCGCCAATGTCGTGTCGTTTCTGGCCGGGCCGGAATCAGGCTGGGTCAACGGGCAGATCCTGCGTGCCAACGGTGGGTTGGCGTAGATCGGTATGACCGAGGGGCATTCCACGTTGGTCTGCTGACTCAAATCCCTGTGGGAGCCGAGCTTGCTCGCGATACTGTCGACCCGGTCACTCAGAGACACCGTGTCATCGTTCATCGCGAGCAAGCTCGGCTCCCACAGAATCTACGCAAACCTGTGGGACCGAGGTTAGATGGTCTCACTGGCCTACCGCACCAAATGCAGGAACTGCATATGCCGTTCGTACTGGTCGAGGATGTCGTTGATAACCTGCTCTTTGGTGTAACCCACCAGGTCGTAATCCTGACTGCCCTCGCTCAGGTGCACTTCGGCGCGGTAATAGCGACGGTTGTTCAGCTGTTTGGAGCCCATGCCGCCACGCGCAAACGACGGCGTGAAGAAGCCCTTCATCATTACCTGATAAATGAACGGCCGCTCTTCGCCATGGCCAATCTCAAGACTGACGCTGTCGTTAGCCGGATCAGGCTGAGTGATAACGTTCAGACCTTTTTCGGCAAACACCGCCGTAACGTCTTCGATAGCCGGGCGTACGGTTTGATCCAGGAAGCGGTACACCTCGTCTCGCGACGGATAATGCACGGCCTGGCTCAAGCGCTGACGCCAGCCGCCGCGCCGCGCCCCGGATGCCGGTGCGAGCGAGTACAACTGCGCGATCTGTCGCTGGGACTCCATGAAGAACGCCTTGTGCAGGCCCCACATCATCAACAGCAGGATCAGCGAGAACGGCAACGACGTCAGCACCACCGCTGATTTCAGCGCATCGATGCTGCCAGAGAACAGCAAACCACTGGTCACCAGCGCAGTCGCCACACCCCAGAACACACGCAGCCATTTCGGGCCGTCTTCATCAGGGTTACCGCCTTTGGCCGACAGCGTCGAAAGCACGACGGTGCCCGAGTCCGCCGAAGTGACGAAGAACACGAAGCTGATGAACACCGTCACTGCAATGACAGTCTTGCTCCACGGATAGGTTTCCAGCAGCAAGTAAAGCGTGCGCGACGGATCATCAATCGCCGACTGCCCCAACGCGACCATGCCGTGATTGAGCACCTGATCGATGGCGCTGTTACCGAAAATCGACATCCACGCCAGGGTGAAGCCCAACGGAATCAGCAGTACACCGAACACGAACTCACGAATGGTCCGGCCACGGGAAATACGCGCAATGAACAGGCCTACAAACGGCGACCAGGCAATCCACCAAGCCCAGTAAAACACCGTCCAGCCGCCCAGCCATTCGCTCGGCTCATCGTAGGCATACACATCGAAACTCTTGGTGGTGATCGCCCCGAGGTAATCACCGATGTTCTGTACCAAGGTGTTGAGCAGGTGCTGCGTCGGACCAGCAAACAACACAAACAGCAACAGCGCACAGGCCAGCAACATGTTGATGTCGGACATGACACGCACGCCCTTATCGACACCTGCGATCGCCACCAGAATCGCCGCGCCCATCATCAGCGTGATCAACCCGACCTGAATCCATTGGGTATGGGGAATATCAAACAGATAATCCAGCCCGGAATTCAGGTGCAAGACCCCAAACCCCATGTCAGCACCCAGACCGAAAATAGTCGCGATGATGCCGAAGCCATCCACCGCATAACCGATAGGGCCGTTGATGCGTTTGCCAATCAGCGGATACAGCGCCGAGCGCAGCGCCAAGGGCAAATTATGGCGATAAGCGAAATACGCGAGCGCCATACCCACAAACGCAAACACACCCCAGCCGTGCAGACCCCAATGCAGAAACAGCAACTGCATCGCCTGGCGCGCGGCTTCAGACGTACCCGCTTCGCCTTGTGGTGGCTGCAACAAGTGCGTCAGGGGTTCCGACACACAGAAGAAGAACAACGTGATACTGATCCCGGCGGCGAAGAGCATCCCCGCCCAGGACAGATAACTGAATTCGGGTTCGTCGTGGTCGGCACCGAGCTTGATCTTGCCGTAACCAGACAAGGCGGTGACCACCACGAAGACCAGATAAATCGTCATCGCCAGCATGTAATACCAGCCGACCGTATTGGCCGCCCAGTTCTGCGCCGCCAGCAACCACTGGCCAGCGGCCTCCGGGAAAGAAATGACTGACACACCGAACAGCAAAATAACCGTCGCCGCGAAATAAAACACCGGCGGATTCATACGAACCATACCGCTGGATTGGCTAGCAGGTGCACTCATGAGCCGTACACCTCAAGGTCGTAGGAAAAGACGGCAACAAACGGATTAAGCAAGGGTAAGCCTCCTGTTATGAGCGGGCAGCGAACCACCGGTTTTAATTGAACAAGCGTTCAATTAAAACATGGAAGCCCCGCAGAGACTAATCGCGAGGCCGATGAATGCTGGCTCAAGGGAGGTTATGACGCCCGGTTCATGGGAATCGTTCCGTGGTGGGACCGCTTGTCGGGTTAGGGAATTCGAGGTGGCTCGGGGGTCACCATTTCCAATCCGCTTCGCGAAATTCAGCATGTGGAATCACTGTCTTCAGGAAGGCAACGAAGTCGTCGATTCTGGCTTTTTCGAGATGGATTTCAAAGCCTGCCAAGGGATCGACATGAAAACTGGGGACGACCATTTTTCGCTTGCGATCGATGAAGACGAGGTCATAGCGCGCCCAGTCAGTGGTGTGATGCTCGACGGGGTTTTCCCAGTTGAGAAGCTTTAATGCCGCAGCGATGGAAATTCCCGCCGGGCCTGCTGCGATCCAAATCAGGCTTGGGTCTATTGAGATCATGGAAAGGATGGCAACGAAGGCGAAGATGGCGAGGCCTTTGAAAAAGCGTCCCGCGTATTTTGGATAATATAGCTGGCAGGCCATACTTCCCCCTAACTCATTTACATGGTATTCAAATACTGTCTTTTGCCTAACACCAAAGGACCATAGATATGAGTAGATAAAAACGGAGATTATACCACCACTAATAAGGGTCTCTCTCGCTTCATCACTAACATCCCCTTGCCACCCATAAGCAAATAAGATTATCGGAATCACAAACAGCACACCCATTCCGATATCCGCAGGCAGAGTAGGTCGTGCGTGCGTTCTTACCTTCCAGACCAGAGGAGCTTTGCGAACACCAGGCTTGCTCTTAACCCGTTTTTTCAACTTCGACATATAGCTATCCAAAATCGATACTTAGACTAGTAACTTACGACCATACCTCCCCTTCCATTGCCCCCCAAAATATGCAGACCAAAATACTAATACCCAGCATCCCCCTCTTCAAAATCCACCGTGGAAGGGGCGTAATGCTTGCAAGCTCTAATAAACTCATCAAACCGCTGCTTGGGCAAAAAAACTTTGAAATACATGTAGTTTTGTTCAAACGGAATATCGGGATGGTATCTTCGCTGAAGAACCACGAGACTTCTCTTTCGATCCGCCACTATCAACTGCACTCTATCCCACTCAAAACTGCCGCTATCAACCTCGTTCTCCCAGGCCAGCAGCTTCAACGCAGCCGGGATAGTCATAGCGCCAATGCCGACCAAAGCAAAAATCATCATTGGCATAATTGAGACAATGGCTAGCACGGTGACTAAAGCAAAAATGGCAATGCCTTTGAATATCCAACCCGCGCATTTTGGAAAGTACAGCCAGTAGTCGACTTCCCCGCCTTTCTCAGAAATGCGGTAAGAGTAAAAAGTCTTTTGCCGAACGATCCCCATCCAAAAAATTAAAATGATGGTTAGTGGTACTGGCGCGGAGAACGTAACTAACTCACGTGTATTCTCATTCTCATGAAAATATCCATACAGGTAAAAACACATAAAAAATAACGTAAGCAACCCAAATCCTATATCCATGTATAACGTCGGATGCGCATGGGCCTTTATCTCCCAGCGCATCAAAATCGAACTGGCTTCCGTCTCCGGAGGTACATCTGCTCCGATGGAAGCTTCATCCGCCTGTGCATTCTCTTTAAAACTCATTACTTTACTACTCTATGTAAAAACACATAAGTATCCGAACTGAATTCATCACCGTGCTTGCGAAGGGGCGATGACCTACGCATATGAGCGATGCCCAGAGACCGCCCCGAACTGGGGCATTCGAGGTAGCTCAGGGGTTACCATTTCCATTCAGCTTCGCGGAATTCAGCGTGTGGAATTACGGTCTTCAGGAAGGCAACAAAGTCATCGATTCTGGCTTTTTCGAGGTGGACTTCGAAGCCTGCCAAGGGATCGGCGTGAAAGCTGGGGACAACCATTTTCCGCTTGCGATCGATGAAGACGAGGTCATAGCGCGCCCAGTCAGTGGCGTGATGCTCAACGGGGTTTTCCCAGTTGAGAAGCTTTAAT
Organism: Pseudomonas sp. HP_14; assembly: GCF_055283875.1. Lineage (NCBI taxonomy): Bacteria > Pseudomonadati > Pseudomonadota > Gammaproteobacteria > Pseudomonadales > Pseudomonadaceae > Pseudomonas > Pseudomonas sp. HP_14. The sequence continues at coordinate 165,097 of NZ_JBTOQI010000046.1, forward strand.
GCCGCAGCGATGGAAATACCCGCTGGCCCCGCAGCGATCCAGATCAGGCTTGGGTCTATTGAGATCATGGAGAGGATGGCAACGAAGGCGAAGATGGCGAGGCCTTTGAAGAATACGGATCCAGACTTGGGGAAATTCAGCCAGTACTCGACTTCGCAGCCGGATTCGGTAAAGCGGTAGCTGTAAACTGTTTTTTGCCGAACAACAGTAATCCAAAAAAATATCGTGATGGCTAACCCCACCCAACCTGTCAGCGACATCACATGCCTTGTACTTTCCTCAGAGTAGAAAACCCCCTCGCATACCAAAAAACCGCAGAAAAAAGCTCCCAAAACTGCCATTCCGATATCCATCGGCAACGTCGGGTGTGGGTAGGCTTTTATTTCCCAAGCCACAAACGTTCTGCGGAGACCAACTTCATCCTCAACAACTTCACTTGAATTTGACATATAGGTATCCAATAGCATATTTAGACAGACTACTACGACCATACCTTCCCCCTTCCATTGACCTCCAAAATATGCGGAGTAATGGGCTAATACCCAGCATCACCCTCTTCAAAATCCACCGTGGAAGGGGCGTAATGCTTGCAAGCTTCAATAAACTCATCAAACCGCTGCTTGGGCAAAAAAACCTCGAAATACATGTAGTTTTGTTCAAACGGAATATCGGGGTCGTACCTTCTCTGAAGAACCACGAGACTTCTCTTTCGATCCGCCACTATCAACTGCACTCTATCCCACTCAAAACTGCCGCTATCAACCTCGTTCTCCCAGGCCAGCAGCTTCAAGGCAGCCGGGATAGTCATAGCGCCAATGCCGACTAAAGCAAAAATCATCATTGGCATGATTGAGACAATGGCTAGCACGGTGACTAAAGCAAAAATGGCAATGCCTTTGAATATCCAACCGGCGCATTTTGGAAAGTACAGCCAATAGTCGACTTCTCCACCCTTCTCAGAAATACGGTAGGAATAGAAGGTCTTTTGTCGAACGATTAGAATCCACATGAAAAAAACCAGCGCCATGCCAAACGCGCCTGAATTTATAAATGAGTGCCTTGTATTTTCGTTCTCATGAAAAAAAGCGCCGTAGATACAAAAAATGAACGGAAATGTTCCAAGGACCGCCATTCCAACATCCATAAACATTGTCGGATGCGCATGAGCCTTTATCTCCCAGCTCATAAAGATAGAGCTCGCTTCCTTCTCCAGAGGTACATCTGCGCCGATGGAAGCTTCACGTACTTGTGCATTCTCTTTCGTGCTCATTTTACTTCACTACTCTATGTAAACAGAACTCATCACCTTGCTTGCGAAGGGGGATAACGTGCGTATATGAATGATACCCATAGACCACGCCTGCTTAGTGCACTCCAAAGCACCTAGCGCTTCCAGATTCCTTCGACATAAGTAGTATCTGCAGGCATACGTGGCCGCATCACCTCTAAAAAACACTCCATCTGATCTTCTGCGAGAAAAACTTCAAAGAAAAATGGGAATCCCTCAAAAACGATTTTCTTCCTTTTACGATCGATGACTACGTAATGAAAGCGGCTCCATTCAAACTTCCGATGCTTGATTTCATTTTTCCAGCTGAATAGTAAATGGGCAGCAATCAACATACCGCCTGCCGGGCCAACCAGTGAGAGTAATGAGATCGGAAATATCCCGAATATGGTCGTTACGACAATGAAAACCGATATGGAAACCCCTTTAAAAACCCACGGCGCCCATTTTGGAAAGTGCAGCCAGTAATCTACCTCTCCACCCTGCTCAGTAAAGCGATAGTGGTAGCATGTTTTTTGGCGCACGATACCTATCCAGAAAATAAATAACATAATCATGGGTACCGGACCTGAAGCTAGAATTAGATTTTTGGTGTTCTCATCGTCGTGAGACCATCCATAAAAATAAAAACATCCAAAAGCAAACATAAGAACAGCAACGCCAAATTCGATATAAATCGTCGGATATGGAAACGCTTTTATCTCCCAACTCATCAGAATGGTGTCAAGCTGAAATCTAGACACAACGGTAAAACTTGCCAACTCACTAGACAATTCAATACCTCCTCATCAACTCAATCCACCTTGAATTTTCACCACAACCTAATGCAGTGCACACAGCGACATCGTTAAGGCGAAATAATCGTGCAATTCTATGCAGATATGCCAGATGTAGCACAGAGCGGTAGCATCTTAGTGAAGAGGACTAATACCCAGCATCACCCTCTTCAAAATCCACGGTGGAAGGTGCGTATTGTTTGCAAGCTTCAATAAACTCATCAAACCGCTGCTTGGGCAAAAAAACTTTGAAATACATATAGTTTTGTTCAAACGGAATATCGGGATGGTATCTTCGCTGAAGAACCACGAGACTTCTCTTTCGATCCGCCACTATCAACTGCACTCTATCCCACTCAAAACTGTCGCTATCAATCTCATTCTCCCAGGCCAGCAGCTTCAAGGCAGCCGGGATGGTAATAGCGCCGACGCCGACCAAAGCAAAAATCATCATTGGCATGATTGAGATTATGGCCAGCACGATGACCAATGCAAAAATCGCAATGCCTTTGAATATCCAACCGGCGCATTTTGGAAAGTACAACCAATAGTCGACTACCCCGCCTTTCTCAGAAATGCGATAAGAGTAGAAGGTTTTTTGGCGGGCGATTGTAATCCATAAGAAAAAAACCAGTGCCATGCCAAACGCACCTGAATTTATAAATGAGTGCCTTGTATTTTCGTTCTCATGAAAAAAAACACCGTAGAGAAAAAACATAAACGGAAATGCGCCAAGCGCAATCATGGGTACGTCCCCATATAACGTAGGATGTGCATGGGCCTTTATCTCCCAGCGCATGAAAATCGAGCTGGCTTCCGTCTCCAGAGGTACATCTGTGCCGATGGAAGCTTCAGGTACTTGTGCATTCTCTTTCGCACTCATTTACTTAACCACTCTCATGTAAGAAAACTTCAGTATTCGAATTCCCCCCAAGTGGGGCAGGCCTGACCAGCCATCGAACTTTGTGAAAGACAGGGTGCTTCCCGAGAGAAAGTTTTTGCTCGTTCCTAGTACGCACTCGTAATCACTACAGCGGAACGGGTAGCTGCAAAGCGTCCGCGCGACCGCCTAATGATTCAACCGTCAGAGAGTTTTTACTTGAACCCACCACTCGACTCTCACTGCCATCACTCTCTCCCTCTCGGGTCAGTTCAATCTGATAGCGATAACCTTGGTCGCCTTCTCGAATGGTCAAAATGTGTTCCGGATACCAAACTTGCAGCTCCAGGTATTTCGCGCTTTCAGTCAGCGGAACCCAGGTTTGCCAGATAACGTCTTCGTCTGCTGGAGGCGAAATGGTTTGCCGCGGCTCATTGAAGCGGGTATGAGTTTTGAGCGGCGAGACTCTTCGCCACTGAGCAACAGCCTCAACTGTGCCGTAACCACTGAAGCAGTCCTTCAGGCTGTCGCCAACTCTCTCTACCGGAAAACCAGGAAGTGGTCGGCCGGTTGCAGTCAGATTCACATGCGCCAACTCGCCTCGAGTGGCGCCGGGCAATCGCAGTTGCACCCAGGCGCCATTTTGGGTCTCAGTCGGTAGGTAACCAATGTCCGGGAAGTAATGTTGGCTGGCATGGAATGTGGGCTTTATGAAAATAGCCGGAGCCAGTTGAATTTCGAGGAATGTCTGATTCTCCTCATTTTGATCTTTAAAACGTTCATCCGGGTAGCGGGACCAGCGGCACTTGTGCAGCCAATGGCCGACTACATCACGCTTCAAATAGTTGAGAGCCAGAGTTGATAAAAGGTACACCACCCCAATCACTGCTGTGAAACCAATGAACCAAGGGTTCATGACCAAGGCAGCTAGTGCTCCATAACCCATTAGTGCTGCAATGCCAGCTGACAATTGAGCCCCACCCACCACTGCAAATCCAAGGACTGAGATCTTCTTTATATCCATTACATCTTTATCCAACGCTGAGTCCGTATTCAGGTAATCATCATCGATATCCCACCACTCCAAAAACGCAGCTATCACAGCAAACCCGCCCAACCCAACCAACCTCGCACCAAATCCTTTTATTAATTTCCCCCAGTCGGATTTACCCGCTCGAGTCCACTGAACTGCAGACTGCTGGGTAATTTTGATGGGTTTCGAGTCGCTACCAGAAACCGCCAAATCCTTCATCGCCCCCCACCCAGTCTCAACAAACACTGCCATCAACGCATTCCCGGTATACGCCGCAGCTGACGCTACCTTGGCCCAATCCTTCTTGCTCAACTCACCATCCCGGCTTGCGGTCTCGTAAGTAACGAAGGTGTTAAGCAGGTTGATGGCGGCGACACCCCAGGTGATGGCGCCAGCGTTAAGACCGTGTTCGGCGCTCCAGGCTTTGGCCTGTTTGCTCCATTCCTGCGTGAGTTGGCCGTGTTTGGCGGAGAAGTTCGCGATTTTGGCCTGCATGACCTGACCGTAGCGTTTGCTGCGATAGTCAAACAGCAGCGGCTCGTTGAGCCTGTGCTGTGTCAACCGGTGCTGGATGTCTTGCATGATCGAAGCAAGAGCACGGCGGTCGTATTGTTTGGCTTGGTAGAGCCAGCGGTATTGAGCCGTTTTGTAAAGATCACGCCCCTTGTCGAGTTCAGCCTTCCAGGCGGCGTGTTGTTTGGTGAAAGCCTCGTCGATTTGCAGTTTCTCGGGGTGGTTGAGCAGTACATGCCCCATGAGCAGGTTGCGCAGCATCAAGGCAGCGTTTTGATTGACTGCACCGCCGGCCAAGCGACTGTCGACCGGAAAGAACGCCAGCTGGATGTTTTCCAAGGTCGCCTTGCCTGCACCTTTTGCCAGATCAACCAAGGCATTCAGGGTCATTTGCGCCGGTTCGCTCAGCGCCTTGATCCACGGTTTTTCTGCCAAGGCATCGTGGGTGAGGAATCCGTTCAGTTCTCCTGCCCGCCCTACCAATGCCGTGACATCGGAAATGCCCTGCATCACGCGATTGGCTTCATTGGTCATGGCATCTTTGATCACATGGGAGAAGCCGAAACGAGCATGGCCGAACAGGGTTTTGCTGTTCTCTTCCTCCTCTTGCAGCCAGCGAGAGAAACTGAGGTCCTGACTCAGGTTGCGAAGCAGGTCGGACACCACTTCCAGCAACCACAGCAGCGAGGTTGAATGAGTGGTGTCGATGAACAGCCGAATCGGATCGGTGCCGATATAGCCGACTAATGCCTTGATGTCATTCTGGGTTTCAGTGACTTGCGCACGAAGGGTCTTCAGTTGCGCGTTCTGAGCGTCGGAGTATTCCCGCGCTGCTTCCAGATCGACCTCGCGACGCCACTTGCTGCGGTCCTGCCAGCTTTGGCGCAGGTCGGGATTCGGCAAACTGCCGTAATTAGCCTTGAGCTCATCACCCAAGGCGGCAGAGGGCAATTCAATGAGCCCTAAAACCTGACCGTCAGCACTTTGTTTGAGGTCATCTTCCACCTGAAGCTGCTCGAAGTACGCTTCGATATCCCGAATGTACTGCCGGGTTTTCGCTTCATCCTTGAGTACCGAGGCGGGCAGTAGCGACTTGTCACCCGCTGCACCGCATAGCTTTTCTACGACGCCCGCGATATTCAGTGCGTGTTCGTGCTCCAGCTGAAATTCATGAAGCGCCGCTTGATCCGTTGCGAGCTGCATGCCGAGGTCTTCGAGCATCGCCAACGGATCGTCCAGCGCGATCAGTACCGAACTGAATTTGTCCTCGACGCTACCGGTCCAGAGCACATCGGCCGCGAGGGCAACAGATGGATATTTGCCTTCTTCGTACGCCACCGGAGGATGGGCAGAATCAGCAAACCGGCCGTCATGGTTGATGGGATGGGGATCCACGTCTGCCACTACCCGCTTGCTCAGGCGGGTTAACGGCAGCGCATGCCAGGCGGTCATCTGTCGGCTGTAGTCGCGTAAGTCCAGCTCCCGCAGCCACGATGCGCGCTTCACGCCGCTGGCACTCATCAGCTGGCACATGCGCCAGGTCCATTGATATGGCGAAAAGGCCATGCGCAATTTATGAGTGCGGGGATACAACAGATGCGTTCGGCTTTCACCCTCAGCAGAGCGGATGTCCGGGAGCGATGCAGCGTCGCCCCAGACAATCCGCGTCAGACTCGCGTCTTTCGCCTGAAAGCGATACTCGTGCAGCACTTCATCCGTTTCGTCGTAGACGTACACAAAACCATCGCGCAGCTGTCGCAAGGTGTAGCTGCGGCTTTGCAGTTTGGGAGGGCATTTCCATTTACCCTCGGCACTCAAAGGCGTGAGCCGACCGGGATCGACGTCATAGCGGGAGCGATCCAGCGCATAGCGCATGGGCACAATGGCGATGTCCGGACCTTTGAACGGGCAGACGCCCGGATTAGCCATGGGCCTATTGGAGAACCGAGCGTTGCGACACTGCTGAGGGTTGCCGTTTTTATCAGCCATGAGCGTTATCCTTTTGCGCATAGCGGTGCGCGTCGAAAGCTTTGATTCGTGCTTCGGGAGACAGGCGGGCGTGTGCCGGATCGAGGGTCAGCCAGTTTTGGTAATGGCCATGCGGACGAGTGGCGAAATCCTGACCACCGTCGACGCAGGCCTCGATCCAGATAACCAGCCCTCGCTCGCTGACAAGTCCCCATTCCAGGCCTGCTGCCAGGCTTGAGTCCAACCACTCAGTGATCTGCGGGCTGCTCATGTCGAGAAAGAACGAAGGGGTTCGCTCACTGATCCAGGCGTGGACACGCCCAAGAAACCGCCAGTGTTGGGTTCGCTCAAGCCCGAGTATCTGATCGGGGCCCAAGAGTGCGCAGTGGTTGTCCCAAGGCAATCCGGTATGGCGTCCACTGAATGTCTGCCACGGCAACTGCGAACGTGACGACCAAGTCTGCTTTGGCTGGGCTACCCACCAATGCTGGATGGGTCCCAGATGCAGGTTTTCCAATCCAGAAAAACTCGACAGCCAAAAGTGCACCACCAGCGGATCGGCGAAGCGCAGTAAACCGCTCCCACCGTTACAGTCGAGCGGGCTGATGAGCCGACGAAGGTGAGTGGCGACTTCCTGAATCGAAGCCTCGCTAAAAATCAGCGTGGAGTCTGCCCATAGCGCCTCATCAACGAGCCAGTCCGACAGAAGCGTACTGCCCGACATAGGCTTGACCAGAATTGGCCCGAGGTCGTAAAGGTCTTTCCAACGAGTACCCAAATACAGCGGGTCGATTTCAAACGCTTCATGACGCTCATAGAGCCTGACCAGTGCGCCGGGCCTTAACGCGCCGTCAATCAATAAATAATTTGCCTGGGAGGGGGTGGTCATGGCTGGCCTCCCTGCGCCAGTTCTTCAGCTTTGGCGGCTTCGCAGGCCTCACAGCGCACGGGAAGAAATTCGAACTCGTCACGAAGGGCTTGCACCGAAACGTCCAGCACTGATGTGGACGGCCCACCGGGAGTTGCCACTTGCTTTTCGAGAGGCACGGGCGGGACCGGAACCGCAGGCATCCCCGGCAACGGAACCCCACCCAACAAAATCGGCACGCTGGTAAAAATCCCCGCCGGGGTAATCGATATCCAGTGACCACCCGCCTTGATCGTCGTACTCAGCGTTGCGTCTATGACCATGTTCTGCCCGGCGGCCAGGTGTATTTCCTGCACGGCGCTGACCAGATGATTAGCCGTGCTGATGTGCTGATTACCGACCACCGTCAATGAGTCATCGGCCAGCACCTGGGTTTTGCGTGCCCCATGCGTAAGGTGGTGTTCTTCGCCATACAGCTCGTGGCTGGACAGCCCGGTGACGTTGACCTTGCGCTGGTTATCCACCTGAATCGACTGATCGTTCAGTACATGCTCAGACCAGTTGCGTTGAGCGCGGATGGAAATGGATTCGGCACCTTTGCGGTCTTCGATGCGCAGTTCGTTGAAACCTGCGCCGCCTGGGCTGCTTTGGGTCTTGAGCACGGTCTGGGTGTTCTGCACAGGCAGGTTCAGCGGCGCTCGCGTGCCGGCATTGGGCAAACAGGCCTGCACGTAAGGCTGGTCGGGATCGGCTTCGAAGTAACCGACGATCACTTCCATGCCAACTCGCGGAATCATCACCGTGCCGTATTGCTCATGGGCCCAACCGGTGGCGACTCGCAGCCAGCAGCTGGAATGCTCGTTACGGCTACCTTCGCGATCCCAGAAGAACTTGACCTTGATCCGCCCGTACTCGTCGCAATAAATCTCTTCGCCCTGCGGGCCAGTGACCACCGCGTGCTGGCTGCCTAAGACCCTTGGTTTGCGGTGCCTGAGAGGAGGACGAAACGGCACTTTTCCGGGGATGGCTTCAAAGCGATTGCGATAGCCTTGGATGAACGCTCCAGATACTCGAGGCATCGACTCCTCCAGCACCTGCGGCTGTTTGCCCTCGTGGAACACCGAAGTCAGCAGCCATTGCTGGCTCCACTGCGGATTGGGATGCTCCAAGGTAAACAAGTGGCCACTGATCAGAGCGCTCTGATCGCTGTTGCCACTGGCCATCTGAACGTCACTGCGGTTTCGCTCCAAAGCCTTTTGCGCCTGACGCATGCCGATGCTCAGATCAGTGAACGGCGCCGGATACTGGTAATCCTCCAGCTCCTTACGCCCATCACCGCCCGCACTGCTGAGCAGGTCCACCTCAGGTAACTGAAAGTGATAAGTCTGGTGGCTGGCCTTGCCCGAGCGCGTGGCGAGGCGCACGTTGAATCTGTTGATAACCGAAGCGTCTGCAACCTGTCCGCTGCTTTGCACATAGGTGACTGCTGGCTTGAGCACCGGCAATTGAATAGGGTCGTCTGCAAACACCAGTAAATGTTCGTCAGGGCTGTGCTGGAAGTGAAAGTAGATGCCCTCTTCTTCACAAAGCCTGCGCACAAAATGCAGATCGGTTTCCTGATACTGGGTGCAGTAATCGCGGGGTTTGCAGGGCTCGCGCAACCTGAACGCAAACCCATTGCTGAAGATGGCGTGATCCTTAAGGACCAGCGCGATGATTTCCGGGACGGTCTTGCCCTGAAAGATCCGATGATTGCTGCGGTAGTCCAGACGCTTGAGGCTGGGCACCAACTGGATGAAATAGTGGGTGAAGCGCTTGCCTGAATCACCCTGAGCGATTTCGCCAATCTGCCCATGAAAGCCTTTACCGTCGGCGTCGAACCTCAGAAATGCCAGGCGGTGCAGCAGGTCTTCCAGTTTGAGATTGGCGCGTTCGCTGACCAGCTCAATGCGTACGCTGAACGGACGGCTGATGGATTCCTTGGCGGTAAAGGCCAGCACTCGCAATTCATGCTCAACCCCGGCGATTTCCAGCGTGAACGAGGCGCGATTGGCGGGGTTGAACATTGGCGAGTCCTTGGCCTGAGTAAAAGGCAGGACTTTGCACTAACGCACAGCAACAAGAAGTCGGATGCTGCAAACAGCATCCGTAGGATTTATCCCTATTAACACCCGACAGAACAATCAGAGGCCGACAGCTACTTCTGACTCCCATCATCCTGCTGCAACAAATTCGCCTGCGTCAGGTTACAACCCGCTGGCACGCTGCGCGTCAGCCAGACGTTGCCGCCAATAGTTGAGCCTTTACCAATCGTGATGCGGCCTAGAATCGTCGCGCCCGCGTAGATGACCACGTCGTCTTCAACGATGGGGTGGCGAGCGTGGCCTTTTTGCAGTTGGCCGTCTTCGTCCGCCGGGAAGCGTTTGGCGCCCAGGGTGACGGCTTGGTAGATGCGCACTCGCTCGCCGATGATGGCCGTTTCGCCGATGACGACACCTGTGCCGTGATCGATGAAGAAGCTCGGGCCGATCTGCGCGCCGGGGTGGATGTCGATGCCGGTGGCGGAGTGGGCGATTTCCGAGCTGATACGCGCCAGCAATGGCAGGCCTGCGCGGTATAGATGATGGGCGATGCGGTGGTGGATGACGGCGAGGATTCCGGGATAGCACAGCAGCACTTCGTCAACGCTGCGGGCCGCCGGGTCACCGTGGTATGCGGCCAGCACGTCGCTGTCGAGCAGCGTGCGCATCTGGGGCAAGGCACGGGCAAAACCCTGAATCAGGTCCAGTGCCTGTTTATCCAGCGCACGAACGTCTTCGGAGCGTTGGTGCGCGACGTAGCGCAGTTCCAGTCGAGCCTGAGCCAGCAGCGCGTTGAGCGCCACGTCGAGGGTATGGCCGACGTAGAAGTCCTCACTCTCTTCGCGAAGGTCCACCGGCCCCAGACGCATCGGGAACAGCGCCCCGCATAGCGCCTCAAGAATGTCGCGCATGGCCGCCCTGGAGGGCAGCTCTCGGCCGCCATGCTCGCCGCTGACGCGCTTGTTACGTGCACGCCAGTCATCACGTGCAGTGCGCAACTCACTGACGATCTGCTGTAACTGCCAGTGACTGGATCGGCCTTCGGCGGATGCCTCTGGGATATCACTCACGCTGACTTCTCCTCGGTTCAGGGTACGGCCTCAATAGCGCTGGCCGCTGATGCGGCCACTCTACGGCAAACATTTCAGGCAAAAAAATAACAATTTGAGTAGGACATCTGCTCTGAGGGCATAAGCAGCAAGAAGTTGCCCTGTAGGAAGCGTCTGCTTATAGTCCTGCGACTCTCTGTACGGCTTACTAATTCTCATGATCAAACAACAGCTCGCTCAATTTAATCGCCTGGACTTGATCGGTGCCCCAACCGCACTGGAAAAACTGGAGCGCCTGTCGGTCTGGGCGGGCCGCGACATCTATATCAAGCGCGACGACACCACGACGCTCGCGATGGGCGGCAACAAGGTTCGCAAGCTGGAATACCTCGCCGCCGATGCGCTCGCGCAAGGTGCAGACACGTTGATCACAGCTGGCGCGATCCAGTCCAATCACGTGCGCCAAACTGCGGCTCTGGCCGCTCGTTTGGGTCTGGGCTGTGTGGCGCTGCTGGAAAACCCGATCGCCACCGAAGACAGCAGTTATCTGCACAACGGCAATAGGCTGCTGCTGGACTTGTTCGACGCCAAGGTCGAGATGGTCGAAAACCTCGACAACGCCGACGAGCAGTTACACGCACTCGCCGCCCGCCTGCGGGCCAGCGGCAAAAAGCCTTATCTGGTACCGATCGGCGGTTCCAGCCCTGTCGGGGCGCTGGGCTATGTGCGTGCGGGCTTTGAGCTGGCGGAGCAAATCAAACAGACCGGTCTGGATTTCGCCGCGGTCGTGCTGGCCTCCGGTAGTGCCGGTACTCACAGCGGGCTGGGCCTTGCACTGGCGGAAGCGTTGCCGCAGTTGCCCGTGATCGGCGTAACGGTGTCGCGCCCTGAAGAAACTCAGCGCCCGAAAGTGCAGAGCCTTGCCGAACGCACCGCCGAGCTACTGGGTGTAGCGCTGCCCGACGCCTTTAACGTGGAGCTATGGGACGAGTATTTCGGCCCGCGCTATGGCGAGCCGAATGCCGGTACCTTGTCTGCTATTAAATTGGTCGCCAGTCAGGAAGGCCTGTTGCTGGACCCGGTCTACACCGGTAAGGCAATGTCAGGTCTGCTCGACGGCCTGGGACGTGGTCGATTCGATGACGGCCCGCTGATTTTCCTGCACACCGGTGGTGCGCCTGCGCTGTTTGCTTACCCGGATGTGTTTGCGTAAGGCTTGGGATCTGACGCAATTGCGCGACTGAAGAAGATCGGTAGGAGCCAACTTGTTGGCGAGCTGTTGCCTGACACATCGCGTCAAGCGGCTCGCGAACAAGTTGGCTCCTACCGAATCAGATGCATATTCCATAAAAGACTATAAAACTATTTTTTAGTTATTTTGAACCATAACCAGCTGCTTCTATGATCGCGCCAGCACGGATCAAAGCGCTGAAAAAGCTGGATAAACATCCGCTGCCAACGTAGCGTTCGTCAGGTCCGATTCTTGCCTGAAACCAAACAACTTAAATGGGGCTCGTCATGATTATTTCTGCCATTCGGCGCACCGTTCTACTTTCCACCCTGGGCCTGGTGCTCGGTTCTGGCTTGATGGGCCAAGCGGTTGCCGGTGAGCAACTGGATCAGATCAAAAAAGCCGGCACGATCAAAGTAGGCCTTGAAGGCACCTACCCTCCTTTCAGCTTCCAGGATGAAAGCGGCAAGCTGACCGGTTTCGAGGTCGAGTTCTCCGAAGCGCTGGCCAAAGAATTGGGCGTCAAGGTGCAACTGCAGGCAACCCCATGGGCAGGTATTCTGGCCGCTCTGGAGTCCAAGCGTCTGGACGTGGTGATCAACCAGGTCACCATCTCGGAAGAGCGCAAGAAGAAGTATGACTTCTCCGAGCCGTACACCATCTCCGGTATTCAGGCGCTGGTGCAGAAGAAAGATGCAGACAAGTTCAAAACCGCAGCCGACCTCAAAGGCGCCAAAGTAGGTGTAGGTCTGGGCACCAACTACGAGCAATGGCTCAAGGAAAACGTGCCAGCCGCCATCGTTAAAACCTACGACGATGATCCGACCAAATATCAGGACCTGCGCGTAGGCCGTATCGACGCCATTCTGGTTGACCGCCTGGCCGCGCTGGAGCTGATCGCCAAGACCAAGGACAGCCTGGCTGTTTCCGGCGAACCTTTCTCCCGTCAGGAATCCGGTATTGCCATCCGCAAGGGCGAGCCTGAACTGGTTGCGGCCATCAACAAGGCCATCGACAAACTGCGCGCTGACGGCACTCTCGCCAAGTTGTCGCAAAAGTACTTCCAGGCTGACGTGACCAAATGATTGAAGAGGGTCTGAAGCTTGCGCTGGACTCCGCGCCCTTTCTCATAAAGGGCGCGTACTACACGATATTCCTGAGCCTGGGCGGCATGTTTTTCGGCCTGCTGCTGGGCTTCGGTCTGGCGCTCATGCGCCTGTCACCGCTGATGTTACTGCGGGGCATCGCCCGGGTTTACGTGTCGTTCTTTCGCGGCACGCCGCTGCTGGTTCAACTGTTCATGATCTATTACGGCTTGCCGGAACTGGGCATTGAGCTGGACCCGCTGACCGCTGCGCTGATCGGCTTCTCGCTGAACATGGGCGCTTATGCCTGTGAAATCCTGCGCGCTGCCATTGCCTCGGTTGATCGTGGCCAATGGGAGGCCGGTGCAAGTATCGGTATGACCCGCGCGCAAATCATGCGTCGGGCCATCCTGCCTCAAGCCGCGCGGACCGCGTTGCCGCCACTGGGCAACAGCTTTATCTCGCTGGTCAAAGACACCGCCCTGGCGGCCACTATTCAGGTGCCGGAACTGTTCCGTCAGGCACAACTGATCACCGCCCGCACCTTCGAAATTTTCACCATGTACCTGGCTGCCGCCTTGATCTACTGGATCCTGGCCACGGCGCTTTCATACCTGCAGAACCGTCTGGAAGAGAGAGTCAACCGCCATGATGTGGAGTCTTGAAGCATGATCGTGGTTGAAAAACTCACCAAGGAATTCAAGGGTCAACAAGTGCTCAAAGGCATCGACCTGAAGGTCGAGGCCGGCGAAGTCGTGGCGATCATCGGCCCTAGCGGTTCGGGTAAAACCACCCTGCTGCGCTGCCTGAATTTTCTCGAAGAGCCCACCAGCGGCAAGATCGTCGTGGGCAACATCGAAATCGACAGCAACCGCCCGCTGAGCAAGCAGCAAAACCTGATCCGTGAATTGCGCCAGCATGTCGGTTTTGTGTTCCAGAACTTCAATCTGTTCCCGCACCGCACCGCGCTGGAGAACGTCATTGAAGGCCCGGTCGTGGTCAAGAAGATGCCGCGTGAAAAAGCCTCCGAACTGGGTCGGCAACTGCTGGCCAAAGTAGGATTGGCAGGCAAGGAAGACGCCTACCCACGGCGCTTGTCGGGCGGTCAACAGCAACGCGTGGCTATCGCCCGTGCCTTGGCCATGGAGCCGGAAGTGATTCTGTTCGACGAACCCACTTCAGCGCTGGACCCTGAGCTGGTGGGTGAAGTGCTGACGGCCATTCGCGCCCTGGCGGAAGAAAAGCGCACGATGGTTATCGTCACCCACGAAATGAACTTCGCCCGGGACGTAGCCAACCGCGTGGTGTTTATCGACAAAGGCGTAATTGTTGAACAGGGTGACGCGAAAGAGTTGTTCGAAAACCCTCGCGAAGAAAGAACAAGGCAGTTTCTGGAGCGAAGCCGCACCTGATCCTACAGAGTAATACCCAGAAACCAGCGCCCTCTGGCGCTGTTTCTATTCACCTTACATTTGTACATCAATCAATCGATCAAACTCGCCGCTGATCCATTCGCCTCGCCGCCGAAAAACCATCAAGAAAACCGAACGTAACCCTCTCCTTCATTACCCTCAATAAGAGTGAAGGCGCGGCCTTCGCTCGCGCGGACTTTTGTCCGCTTTGTCAGCTAGCAGGTTTTTATTCACGACAAACATAACCTTATATTTCTGCAGGTAGGACTGACCAAGCCGCGACGGTAAACAGTTCGTATAAATCACGTAGGAATAATCTTATTTATTCGCATGCCCAACATTCAACTCATTCGCGCCTTGACAGTTATGCGTAAACCACATTAGCTCAAGAACAACAGAAACGTTCAACACCCCGAAGTAGTTGCAAGAGGGATTTCCCGACACTTTGTAATGCTTCCCATAAGCCCGAACTATACGTTAACTATCTACCGGCTGACTTAGGGAAACTTCCAATGATCCGATCACTGATTTTGTTACAACTAACAATAACCCATTCAATAATGACGGGCATTCAGACATGACTCACACTATCGGCAAACCAGGCAGTCAAAAACTGTTCCCACCTTACGTTCCGCAAGCCCACAGGCACGGCGTCGGCATCCGTGCGGCCGCCCACTTGCTGGTCAACATTGATCCCTACCCGAACATGGAGGCAGGCGATCTGATCGAATTATTCTGGGGTGGCAGTTACGTGGCATCCAAAGTTCTGGACAGGTCTGACGTTGGCTACACCATGGTCCTGCGCGTACCGGAAAGCTTCCTGCAAAGCGGCACGATCAAGACCTACTACCGACTTATGAAAATCGGCGGCATCCCCATCAACTCGCCCTGCCGCAGGCTCAGGGTGAAGCTGGACATGCCCGGTGGCCTGTTGATCAATGACAGCTGCGAGGAGAACCAAGGGCTGGCTCCGGTCTCTCTGCCGGATACTGTCATCCGCAATGGTCTGTTCACCAGCGATGTCAAAAAAGGCCTGCCACTGTCGATTGAACCCTATCTGAATATGGCGCCCTGGGATGAAATCACTCTGCGCTGGGGCGATCTACGCATGGATCTGGAGCCGCTGGATGCAGACAACGTTGGCAAGCCCATCAAGCTACTCGTGCCCGCAACATTGATTCGCGAGGCCGGTGATGAACCGAAACTGGAGGTGACCTATTGCGTTATTGATCGAGTTGGCAATAACTCTCGATGGGCCCCGCCGCGAGAAATCAGTGTCAGCACCCTGGATAATCATATTGGGTAAAACTGAACACTTTTCAAACCACGCCAATATGCGAAGTGACTATAACTTCGCGTATTGGCTGACGTTGTTAAATGTCAACTCGCTCACAAAGAAGGACCTCTCAAGATTATTCCTACAAAATTTTTCATACCTGCCTACAACTGCACCTAATTAAATGACCCCGCGACTGACTAGGCTTTCTGAGTGACCTTTCACCACTCGGGACCGCTTTCATGAACGTCAGTAAACCTGTCAAAATCTGCATCCTCATTGTGCTGCTCGGAACATGCCTGACCTATGCACAAACCGTCTGAACAGCCGAGCTGTTCGTCTTCTATGCTTATTCCAAAATATTCGTATATTTAATTTTTTTGTCGCTTTAGGGTATATGCACCGGACCACCGGACATCGTGTTTTTTTATCGCTCTCTACAGGGCGTTTTTGCGAGGTCTGAATGGTCGTTTCAACGTCTCACACCCCCTTGATCGAGTTCGGTTCGGACATCGCACCGCCGCTTCATCCTGCGCGGATACTGCACAATGACGCACAGGCCATAGACGCCGCGCATGCACTGGCTGCGCAAGCGCGCTTAAACGCTGCAGAGCGTGATGCGCAACGTCAGCTTCCCTGGTCGCAGATCGAAGCGTTCACCCGTAGCGGACTGGGCAGTATCTCCATTCCCCGCGCTTACGGCGGCCCGCAGGTCTCGTTCGTCACCATCGCTGAAGTATTCAAAATCATCTCTGCGGCTGATCCCGCCTTGGGCCAAATCCCACAGAACCAGTTCGGCATCATTCACCTGTTGCTGGGCAGCGCTAACGAGCAGCAGAAAAAAACCTTGCTCAAAAGCGTGCTCGACGGCTGGCGGATCGGGAATGCCGGGCCTGAGCGGGGAACCAAAAATACCCTGGAGCTCAAGGCGCGCCTCAGTCAACACAACGGACGCCTGGTTATCAACGGCCAGAAGTTCTACTCCACCGGCGCATTGTTCGCCCACTGGGTTGCAGTCAAAGCACTGAACGATCAAGGCCGGCAAATCATGGCTTTTGTGCCACGCGGCAGCGCGGGCCTGCGCATCATCGACGACTGGTCTGGCTTCGGCCAACGCACCACAGCCAGCGGCACGGTCCTGCTGGAAAACGTAGAGGTACACAGCGAACTGGTTGTCGAAAACTGGCGCCTGTCACTGACACCCAATATTCAGGGCGCAGTCTCGCAATTGATCCAGGCAGCGATCGACGCAGGCATTGCCCGTGGCGCCATCGACGACACCATCGAGTTTGTGCGCGAACGTTCGCGCCCTTGGGTTGACGCTCAGGTAGAGCGTGCCAGCGATGACCTCTACGTGATCGCCGACATCGGCAAACTCAAGCTGGAATTGCATGCGGCTGAAGCACTGCTACGCGAAGCAGCAAAAGTCCTTGATGAGGTCAACGCCGGTGCCATCGACGAATTCTCCGCTGCCCGCGCCTCGATAGCCGTGGCCCGCGCCAAAGTGCTCACCACCGAAGTGTCGTTGCTTGCCAGTGAAAAGCTATTCGAACTGGCGGGCAGCCGCGCCACCCTGGCCGAATTCAACCTCGACCGGCACTGGCGCAACGCTCGCGTGCACACCCTCCATGACCCTGTGCGCTGGAAATACCACGCCATCGGCGCGTGGCACCTTAACGGCACCTTGCCTGCCCGCCATTCGTGGATTTAAACCAGACCACTGGAGTACAGCGTCATGAGTTTGCATTCCCCACTACGGGACCGTGCTGCACTCATCGAAAACGATGAGCAAGCCCTGCACATTGCCCAGGAACTGGCCACGCACTTCAAACGGGAAAGCGCGGTACGTGATCAGCAGCGTCGGCTACCCCATGCCGAACTGGATCTTTTCAGCACCTCCGGCCTGTGGGGCATCAGTGTGCCCAAGGCGTTTGGCGGCGCAGGCGTCTCGAACGTCACCCTGGCAAAAGTCATCCGCCTTATCGCCGAGGCGGATGGATCTTTGGGGCAAATCCCTCAAAACCACTTCTATGCTCTGGAAGTCCTGCGCGTCAACGGCAGTCCGGAACAGCAAAAACGTCTGTATGCCGAAGCATTGGCCGGGTTGCGCTTCGGTAATGCGCTGGCAGAGCTGGGTACCAAAACAGCCCACGACCGCACCACTCGCTTGAGCCGAGACGGCGAAGGCTATCGCATCAACGGCCGTAAGTTTTACTCCACTGGCGCACTGTATGCGCAGCGTATTCCCACTTCAGTGATCGACGAAAATGGTGTCCAGCAGCTGGCGTTCGTCCCGGCCGACAGTAAAGGCCTGAGCGTTATCGACGACTGGAGCGGCTTCGGTCAGCGCACCACCGGCAGCGGTTCGGTGGTCTTTGAGAACGTCTATGTGGATGCTGCTGATGTGGTGCCCTTCCAGAGCGCTTTTGAACGGCCCACCACCGTCGGGCCATTGGCACAAATCCTCCATGCAGCCATCGACACCGGCATCGCCCGGGCAGCTTTCGAAGACGCTCTGCACTTCGTTCGTACGCGCACCCGCCCTTGGATCGACTCGGGCATCGAAAAGGCCGTGGACGACCCGCTGACCTTGAGCAGCTTCGGCAAACTGAGCATTCGTCTGTATGCCGCAGAAGCGCTGCTGGATCGTGCCGGGGAATATCTGGATATCGCCCAGGCCGACAGCAACGCCGAGAACGTCGCCGCCGCGTCAATCGCCGTTGCCGAAGCCCGCGCCATCAGCACTGAAATCTCACTCGCGGCAGGTAGCACGTTGTTCGAACTGGCGGGAAGCCAGGCCACTCTGGCCGAGCATGGTCTGGACCGGCACTGGCGCAACGCGCGCGTCCACACGCTGCACGACCCGGTGCGCTGGAAGTACCACGCCATCGGCAATTACTACCTGAACGACAAAAACCCTCCGCTGCGGGGGACGATTTAATGGCGAAGAAAAAGATCCTGCTCAATGCCTTCAACATGAACTGCATTGGCCATATCAATCATGGTCTGTGGACTCACCCACGGGATAACTCGACCCAATACAACACACTCGAATACTGGACCGAACTGGCGCAATTGCTGGAGCGTGGACTGTTCGATGGCTTGTTCATCGCCGATATCGTTGGCGTGTATGACGTCTATCAGAACTCGGTGGATGTGACGCTCAAAGAGTCCATCCAGTTGCCGGTCAATGATCCGCTGCTGCTGGTATCAGCCATGGCCGCCGTCACCAAAAACCTCGGCTTCGGCCTGACCGCCAACCTGACTTATGAAGCGCCTTATCTGTTTGCCCGACGCATGTCGACGCTGGATCACCTGAGCCGGGGCCGGGTGGGCTGGAACATCGTTACCGGTTATCTGGACAGCGCTGCGCGGGCCATGGGCCTGACCGAGCAAGTCGAGCATGACCGGCGCTACGATCAGGCCGACGAATACCTGCAAGTGCTCTACAAACTCTGGGAAGGCAGTTGGGAAGACGACGCGGTCATCAACGACCGCGAGCAGCGGGTTTACGCCCAGCCGGACAAGGTCCACAAGATCCGCCACGAAGGCGAGTTCTATCAGGTTGAGGGTTATCACCTGTGCGAGCCCTCCGCTCAACGTACGCCAGTGCTGTTTCAGGCGGGCAGTTCGGATCGCGGCCTGCAGTTCGCCGGGCAACATGCCGAGTGCGTGTTCATCAGCGGCCAGAACAAGGCCGCGACCCGGGAGCAGGTCGACAAGGTGCGTGACAGCGCCGCAGCAGCCGGACGCAATCCTGAAGACATCAAAGTGTTCATGGGCCTGAACGTGATTGTCGGGAAGACCGAAGCCGAGGCGCGGGCCAAGCTTGCGGAGTATCGCGAATTCGCCAGCGCCGAAGCCGGTGTTGCACATTTTGCCGCTTCAACCGGTATCGACTTCTCTCAGTACGAGCTGGATGAGCCTATTCAGTACGTGAAGAGCAACGCCATTCAATCGGCGACCAAGAACCTCAAGAACAACGACTGGACCCGGCAGAAACTGCTCGATCAACACGCGTTGGGCGGACGCTACATCACCTTGGTCGGGTCGCCTGAACACATCGCGGACGAACTGGAATCCTGGATCGCCGAAACCGGTCTGGACGGCTTCAACCTGACCCGCATCGTCACCCCGGAAAGCTACATGGATTTCATCGACCTGGTGATCCCCGAGCTGCAACGCCGCGGCTCATACAAAACCGCTTACGACACCGGCAGCCTGCGCGAGAAGTTATTTCCAGAAGGTGGCGCGCGGTTGCCAGAACGGCATGTCGGGGCCAGTTACCGATCCCGCTGAGGGCGTAGATCCTGTGGGAGCGCGGCTTGCCCGCGATGGCGTGGAAACCCAATCGCAGGCAAGCCTCGCTCCCACAATGGAATGCGATCAAACCAACAAACAACACAACTAACCCCTGCAACACACCGGACATCTACCATGAAAAAACTCATCAGCACCCTGGCCCTGAGCCTGTTGACCCTCACCGCCCATGCCGCCGACGCGCCGCTGAAAGTCGGCACCACCGCGGCGTTCGCCATTCCGCTCGAAGCCGCTGTTCAGGAAGCCGCCAAGCAAGGCCTGAAGGTCGAGCTGGTGGAGTTCACCGACTGGATCGCGCCTAACGTCAGCCTCGCGGCGGGCGATATCGACGTGAACTACTTCCAGCACATTCCGTTTCTGACCAACGCCAAAGAAGCCGCCGGGTTTGATCTGGTGCCTTACGCGCCGGGGATCATCAATAACGTCGGCTTGTACTCCAAGAAGTACAAAAGCTTCGATGAACTGCCAACCGGCGCCACCGTGGCCATCGCCAACGACCCGATCAACAGCGGTCGCGGTCTGCAACTGCTGGCCAAGGCTGGTTTGATCACCCTCAAGCAAGGCGTGGGTTACAAAGCCACCGAAGAAGACATTGTCGCTAACCCGAAAAAGATAAAGATCATTCAGGTCGAGGCCGTGCAACTGGTTCGCGCCTACGACGACGCTGATCTGGTTCAGGGTTATCCGGCCTATATCCGCCTGTCGAAAACCTTCGATGCCGAATCAGCGATCCTCTTTGATGGCCTTGATCACCCGGAATACGTCATCCAGTTCGTGATCAAGCCGCAGAGCAAAAACGATCCACGCCTGGCCAAATTCATCGACATCTACCAGCACTCGCCAGTCGTGCGCGCCACCCTGGACAAGGTCAACGGCAAGCTCTACCAAGCCGGCTGGGAAGGTTGATATGAATGCATCCGTGCAACACAAACTGCCACCTGAACCGACGGGCGCAGCGCATTCGGCAGAGCAATCAGAATTGCACGCCGACCTGAACCGCGCGCACGTGCGGTTCATCAACCTGGGCAAGACCTACCAAGGTCAGCAAGGCCCAGTCGATGCCCTGCAGAACATCGATCTGGCGATCCAGAAAGGCGAAGTTTTCGGCATCATAGGCCGTAGCGGCGCAGGCAAATCGTCGCTGATCCGCACCATTAACCGCCTGGAGCAACCCAGCAGCGGTCGGGTGCTGATCGAACAAACGGACATTGGTGAGCTTAACGAAGACAAGCTGGTGGAGCTGCGCCGACGCATCGGCATGATCTTCCAGCACTTCAACCTGATGTCAGCCAAGACTGTGTGGCAAAACGTCGAGCTGCCACTCAAGGTTGCCGGTGTACCCAAGGAGCAGCGTCAGCGCAAAGTCACTGAGCTGCTGGAACTGGTGGGCCTGCAGGACAAGCACAAGGCGTACCCGGCGCAATTGTCCGGCGGCCAGAAACAGCGCGTCGGCATTGCCCGCTCACTGGTGCATGACCCGGCGATTCTGCTCTGCGACGAAGCCACTTCAGCGCTGGATCCGGAGACCACACAATCGATCCTCGGTCTGCTGCGCGAGATCAACCAGCGCCTCGGCCTCACAATCATTTTGATCACCCATGAAATGGCCGTGATTCGCGATATCTGCGACCGCGTCGTGGTCCTCGAGCAGGGCCGCGTTGTCGAGCAAGGGCCTGTCTGGCAAGTATTCGGCAACCCGCAGCATGAGGTGAGTAAAACCCTGCTCGCCCCGCTGCAACATGGTTTGCCCGACGACCTGCAAGCGCGGCTAGCTGCCGACCCGCAAACGCAGGACGCCAAAGTCGTGCTGGACCTGCACTTCACCGGCGACAGCGGTGAAGAACCCGACCTGGCTGCGTTATTTGCAGCGTTGGGTGGCCGCGTCAGTTTGCTGCAAGGCGGCGTTGAACGGATTCAGGGACACGCGCTGGGCCACTTGCTGCTGTCAGTGGCAGGCTCACCGCACAGCATCGACACGCTGTTGAATCAGGCGCGCAAACAGGCGCAACACGCGGAGGTACTGGGCTATGTGGTTTGATCGTTTGCTGCAAGGCGCCATTGATACCTTCCTGATGGTCGGTGTTTCGTCTTTTATCGCTTTAGTGCTGGGCATTCCGCTGGCCGTGATTCTGGTCACCAGCGGCAAAGGCGGAATTTATGAAGCGCCCGCACTCAACCAGGTACTAGGCGGCTTCGTTAACCTGTTCCGCTCGATTCCGTTTCTGATCCTGATGGTGGCGCTGATCCCCTTCACCCGGATGATCGTCGGCACCACGTATGGCGTCTGGGCTGCGGTCGTACCGCTGACCATCGCGGCCACGCCATTCTTCGCGCGCATCGCGGAAGTCAGCTTGCGTGAAGTCGATCACGGACTGATCGAAGCAGCGCAGGCCATGGGTTGCCGCCGCTGGCACATCATCTGGCACGTGCTGCTGCCTGAAGCACTGCCGGGCATCGTCGGTGGTTTCACCATCACGCTGGTGACCATGATCAACTCCTCGGCCATGGCCGGTGCGATTGGCGCGGGCGGGTTGGGTGACATTGCTTACCGTTACGGCTATCAGCGCTTTGATACCCAGATCATGCTGACCGTGATCGTGTTGCTGGTGATTCTGGTGGCCGTCATTCAACTGGGCGGCGATCGTCTGGCCAGAGGTCTGAATAAGCGCTGAGTGAGTTATATTTGGCACCTTACTGCTCAGACAGACTCGCCATGAAGCTCCAAGCGCAAGACCTCGCACAGATCACCGACCAAACCCTCGGCCACTACAACCAAGTGGCCGAGGACTTCCGCGAAGGCACCCGTGACCACGATGTAAGCCAGAACATCGCCGCGTTGCTGCGCCATATTGAGGGTGTAGCGCCGTGGAAGATTCTGGATTTCGGCTGCGGGCCGGGCCGTGATCTGAAAACTTTCAGCAGTATGGGTCATGTGCCGGTTGGCCTGGACGGCTCCGAGCGCTTCGCTGAAATGGCCAGGGCTGAAACGGGCTGTGAAGTGTGGCAGCAGAACTTCCTTGAGCTGGATCTGCCTGCTGAGCGCTTCGATGGCATTTTCGCCAACGCCGTGCTGTTTCACATCCCCAAACAGGAACTGCCCCGCGTACTGAAAGAACTCCACGCCACGCTAAAACCCGGCGGCGTACTGTTCAGCTCCAACCCGAGAGGCGACAACCGCGAAGGCTGGAACGGCCCACGGTATGGCTCGTATCACAACCTGGAATCCTGGCGCGAACTGCTCAATGCAGCAGGGTTTGTCGAGTTGGAGCATTACTATCGCCCAGCTGGATTGCCTCGGGAACAGCAGCCTTGGTTGGCCAGTGCTTGGCGTAAGACTTAACACCGAGTCGCCCTTATCGCGGGCAAGCCCGGCTCCCACAGTAACCGCATTCCAGCCAGATAAACGCGATTCCTGTGGGAGCAGAGCTTGCTCGCGATAAAGGCGACTCGACCTACGAATTCCTGAACTCTGGTATGAATCACTCACTGCTTCGGGGTTTGTTGAACTGGAACACTATTACCGCCCTGCTGGACTACCTCGGAAACAACAGCCCTGGTTAGCGAGTGTTTGGCGCAAGGCTTAACACCGAGTCGCACTTATCGCGGGCAAGCCCGGCTCCCACAGAAACCGCATTCCAGCCAGACAAACGCGTCCTGTGGGAGCAGAGCTTGCTCGCGATAGCCTCGACTCTATCGAAGGCCAGGTTAAACCCAAGCAGCATCCCAAAGCGGATAGTCCCCCGCCCGGTGGGCCAGTCCCGCTCTTACAGGATTGAGGATCAGATACCGGGCCAAGCCCTTCAAATCGTCCTCTTGCCGAACCGCATGATCATGAAAGCCGCGCTGCCAGATACTTCCGGTTCGGCCTTGGGCCGCATTCACCAGCACGCAGGCACGAGATTTGGTACGCGCAACCACTCGGCTCAGCGAACCACTCTTGAGCTCCAGCAACCAGTGAAAATGATCAGGCATGACTACCCAGGCAAGTGAATGAGCCAAGCCATCACGCTCTGCCAACACGAACTGCTTTGCAGCAAGACGACCTACTCGCCAGTCACCGAATATTGGCTGGCGGTCTTTAGTATTGACGGTGATTAGATAGATCCGACCTTCTTCGCTGTGGCGGCCAATACGTAGCGTTCGAGATCGATGAAGAGATCGCATTCCATTGCCTTTGAGCTCTAGTGGAACTCAAAAGGTAGATCACGCGGGTGATCTGCTGCTCTGGATTAATTGGCTGGATGTGTCTGGCATTAGAGCTGAGTCGCGGCCATCGCGAGCAAGCTCAGCTCCCACGGTGCTTGCATTAACTGTGGGAGCTGGGCTTGCCCGCGAAGAACTCAACTCGATTGCACTGGCTCACCACCCTTCTCAGCCTGCTCCCGCTCCGCGTCACTCGGCTCTTTAATCCGATACCACGCCACATACAGCGCTGGCAGAAACAGCAGCGTCAGCAAGGTGGCGATGATGATGCCGCCGATCATGGCGTAGGCCATCGGGCCCCAGAATACTTCCCGGGCGATGGGGATCATGCCCAGGCTGGCGGCCGCTGCGGTGAGCAGAATCGGGCGACGGCGATGCTGGGTCGCTTCGGCCACGGCATCCCACGGCAGGTATCCATCGCGTTCATAGGAATCAATCTGCGTCACCAGAATCACCGAGTTACGGATGATGATACCGATCAGCGCCAATATCCCGAGGATCGCCACAAAGCCCATCGGCGTACCCGTGGGTATCAGCGCCAACACCACACCAATCAGGCCCAAAGGCGCAACGCTGGCGACCAGGAACATCTTCTGCACGCTGTGCAGTTGAATCATCAAGAACGTCGCCATCAGGAAGATCATCAGCGGCACGACGCTGGCAATCGGTCCTTGAGCCTTGCCGCTTTCTTCAACGGTGCCGCCCGTAGCGACCTTGTAGCCAGCGGGCAAACCGCCAGCAAACTTGTCGATCTCAGGTTTGAGCTGCTTGACCAGATCCGTTGGCTGCATGTCATCCGCCACCGCTGCCTTAACCGTGATAGTTGGCTTGCGATCACGACGCCAGACCAACGGCTGCTCCAGCTCATAACGCACCGTCGCAAACGCCAGCAGCGGAATGGAAGTGCCACCCGGTGTCACGATCTGCAGGTTCTGCAGGGTTTCCGGCGAGCCACGTTCAGCGTCCTCGGCACGACCGACCACATCAATCAGGTAAATATCATCGCGCACCTGAGTCACCGGCGAGCCGCTGACAATGCTGTTCATCAGCTTGGCCACGTCCTCAGACGACAAGCCCAACTGCCGCGCCTTGTCCTGATTGATGTCGATGCGCAGAACCTTGCCCGGCTCGTTCCAGTCGTAAATCATCTCGCCAACATGAGGGTTGGCGTCCAGCAGAGTGGCCAGTTCAATGGCGTGCTGGCGGACCTTGTCGATGTTTTCACCGCTCACCCGATACTGCAGCGGACGCCCCACCGGAGGCCCCATTTCCAGCGGCTGAACAAAGCTGCCGATGCCGACAAACTCTTCTCGCAGGCGCTTGTTCAGGCGTTCACTTAACCCGGCGCGCTGTTCCAGGCTTTTGCTGACGATCACCAACTGCGCGTAGTACGGATTTTCCAGTTGCTGGTCCAGCGGCAGGTAGAAGCGCAGAGCGCCTTGGCCGATGTAAGTGCTCCAGCGCTCAATGTCCGGGTCGTCCTTGAGCGTCGCTTCAAATCGGTCCACCACCTTGCGGGTTTCATTGATCGAAGCGTTTTGTGGCAAGTTCAGGTCAACGAGGATTTCCGGGCGGTCCGAGGAAGGAAAGAACTGGTTCTGCACGAACTGCATGGAGAACACCGCCGCCACAAACAGCAGGATGGTGAAAATGATGGTGATCCAGCGATGACGCATCGCCCAGAACATGCTGTTGTTGAAGCCGCGGGCAATGCGCCCTTCCTTTTCTTTCTCGTCCTTTTTCTTGATGTTGGCGCTCAGGATATGTACGCCAATGACCGGCGCGAACAACACCGCAACCACCCACGACACCAGCATCGCCACGGCAATCACCGCAAACAGCGTGAAGGTGTACTCCCCCGCCGAGCTGGCATTGAGGCCGATGGGCACGAACCCGGCGACAGTCACCAGCGTACCGGTCAGCATCGGGAAGGCCGTCGAGGTGTAGGCGTAAGTGGCGGCCTGCTCCTTGGTTTCGCCCATTTCCAGGCGCGTGACCATCATCTCCACCGTGATCATCGCGTCATCCACCAGCAGGCCGAGAGCGATGATCAAAGCGCCGAGGGAAATCCGCTGCATGGTGATGCCGCTGTATTCCATGAACACAAAGACCATGGCCAGCACCAGCGGGATTGAACAGGCGACGACAAGCCCGGCGCGCACGCCAAGGCTGACAAAGCTGACGATCAATACAATCACCACCGCCTCAAACAGCGCGCTGGTGAAGCCGCCGACCGCCTTCTCAACCACTTCGGCCTGATCCGAGACGTTGTGTACGCCCACACCCACCGGCAGGTTGGCCGTCGCAGCATCCATGCGCCCGTGCAGCGCTTTACCAAATTCCTGAATATTTCCGCCCTTCTTCATCGCGATGGCCAGACCAATGGCTGGCTTGCCGTTGAAGCGGAACATCGGTTTCGGTGGATCGACATAACCACGGGTGATGTCGGCGATATCACTCAAACGATAGAAGCGATCATTGAGACGCAGGTTGACCTCAGCCAAATCCTTCTCCGAGGCAAACTGCCCCGAAGTCCGCACCGAAATCCGCTCCGGCCCGGCCTCGATCACACCCGCAGGCGTGACCGCGTTTTGCGATTGCAGGCTTTGCACCACCTGGCTTTGATCCAGGCCCAGCGCCGCGAGCTTGCGGGTAGAAAAATTCAGGTACACCACTTCGTCCTGCTGGCCGATCATTTCGACCTTGCCCAGCCCAGGCACTTCGCGGATTTCCGTGCGTACCTGCTCGACGTAATCACGCAGCTGACGCATGGAAAAACCATCCGCCGTGAACGCGTAAATCGACCCGTACACATCACCGAATTCGTCGTTATAAAACGGCCCTTGGGTGCCCTGCGGGAATTGCGCGCGGATGTCGTCGATCTTCTTGCGCACCTGATACCAGATTTCCGGAATGTCGCCGGCAGAAGTGGTGTCGTGCAGGAAAATCATGATCGTTGACTCCCCCGGACGCGTGTAGCTTTTCACGTAGTCCAGGGAGTCCAGTTCTTCGAGTTTCTTCTCGATGCGGTCGGTGACTTGCTCAAGGGTTTCGTCCACCGTCGCACCCGGCCAGCGGGTTTGTACGACCATGGTTTTGATCGTGAAGGACGGATCCTCTTCACGGCCAAGATTCATGTAGGAAAACACGCCCATCAGCAGCGCGACGAACATCAGGTACCAGACAAACGACTGGTGTTTGATGGCCCATTCGGACAGGTTAAAACTCCCTTTCATCGCGGGCTTTCCTCATCGACTTTAACTTTCTGGCCCGGCTTGAGGCTGTTGACCCCGGCACTCACCACCCACTCGCCGGGCTTGATCCCGTTGCTCAATACAAAACTGTCGCCCGTACGGCTGATGACGTGCACCGCCCGAGGATTAACCGTCTGGTTTTGCCTGTCGATGATCCACACCTGCGCCTTGCCATCGACTTCCTGCAGCGCATTGATCGGCAACTCTGTGCGCGAAGCGATAGCCGAACTGAGGCTGACGCTGATGGCGGTACCCAAGCGGAAGGCTTCCGGCGTCTCTTTCAGGGTCAGTCGAGCACGGCGGGTGCGGGTGGAGCGCTCGGCTTGCGGCTCGATTTCGCGCAACGTTGCTGTTGTATTGATCTGCGGATCAAGCTGGCTGGCGACCTTGAACTCGACGCCCTCAGGCAACTGATCAGCCAGCGAGCCCGGCAAATCGATCACCGCCTCTTTGACGTCCGGACGAGCCAGGGTCACGACCTCTTGCCCGGCGGTGACCACCTGACCGGCTTCGGCCTGCCAGCGCGTAACGATCGCGGCGTGATCAGAGCGCAATTCGCTGTAACCCAGTTGGTCTTGAGCCTGACTCAAGGCTGCGCGGGCTTGCTCCAGCGATGAGTTGGTGGTTTTAAGATCGGTCTGCGCGACATCCAGGTTCGCCTGGGCACCCACGCCCCGGTCAAACAACTCCTGCTGGCGTCGGGCACTGGCTTGCGCGTTGATCCACTGCGCCTGAATACGCGCCAGATCACCCTGGCGAGCGCGCACGTTATTCTGCTGATCGGTAGGGTCCAGCGTGGCAAGTAAGGCACCTTTAGCGACCTCACTGCCAACGTCGACATTGCGTTGAGCAATTCGCCCGCCCACCCGGAAACCGAGCGTGCTTTCATAACGCGCTTCGATGTTGCCCGCGAAACGTCCAAGGCTTTCCTCAGAAATCGCATTGGCTTCGACATGAAGCACGGGGCGCACTGGCTCCGGCGCGGGCTCTTCCTTACTGCACGCGCTCAACAGCGGTAGCAATAACAACCACGACAGGCGCTTCATGGTTGCACCTTCTCGGTTTTCTGTTGTTCAAGAGCAGCAATATCCACCTGCATGTCCGGGTGCAACAACTGCCCACCCGCCACCACGACCTTTTCACCGGGCTTCAAGCCATCGGTGATGATGACTTTGGCGGTCAGGTAGCGGCCGACCGTGACGGCGCGCAAATTGGTTTTGCCTTGATCGTCCACCACCCACACCGCTGGCTTGCCCAATTGATCGCCCAAGCCTTTGGTCAAAGCGGCCCACGGCAGTTCGACGCTGGCTTTGCCCCGTGTAGTCAACGCCCCGCTGACCACCGAGCCAAGGTCCATGCCATCGGGTAATTTCTCGAGGGCGATTTTGACTTGCACGGTGCCGGTTTCGGCTGACACAGCCGGGGTCACTTCACGGACTCTGCCGATCGTTTTGATTTGCGGGTTATCAAGCAGCGTCACCACCACCGGCTCATCACCGGACGCCTGCGCGAACAGTGACTCATAGACATTGAACACCGCGTCACGCTCACCATCCCGGGCAAGGCCGAAAATCGGCACGGTGGCCTGGACCACTTGCCCGACTTCCGCCTGACGCTCAGTAATCACACCCGGTGCATCAGCCACCAGCGCGGTGTAGCTCAATTGCTCACGGGCATTCGCCAACTGAGCCTGCGCCGCGTTGAGCGCGCTCTGGCTGCTGCGTAATGCGGCCTGTGCGGAATCGTATTCGCTGCGGCTGGTGTAACCCTTGGGCAGCAGTTTTTCCTGTCGCACAAATGCTGCTCGGGTTTGCGTCACACGGGCCTGTTCTGCGGCGACAGCAGCCACGGCGGAATCGACGTTGGTCTGCAAGTCTTTGGGGTCAAGCCGCGCCAGCACTTGCCTGGCCGTGACGCGATCGCCCACATCCACCATTCGCTGAATGATCTTGCCGCCCACGCGGAATGAAAGCTGAGTCTGCACCCGGGCCTGAACATCACCGGTCAATGCGACCTGAGCGGCGTAATCAGCGGATGCGACTTCCTGCACATAGACACGTGGCAGGTTGGCGTCAGCAGGTTTTTCCTCGCCGCAGCCGGTCAGAATCGCCAGCGACAACGTCAGGCCAAACAACGCCAATCTTGGGGGGAAAGCGGGCATGCAGACTCCTTATGCGGATGCCGTGCGCGTGCCTCGCTGTAAACAGTGGGTGGCGCCGTGACTATGCGACTCTAAGCGTAGATCAGGGTTCCTTGGGGTGCGTGATTGGTTGTGCAGAACAGGGCGGGACTTGAGGTTTAACCGCACATTACCTGGGACCAAATTGTTGGCGAGACATTGGGTCTGCTTGATCTGGTACGTCGCCTCGCCGGGTTGACTCTCTCAAACAACGATTAACTATCTGATCTGGAGGGAGGCTTCTGTAGGAGTGAGCTTGCTCGCGATTCGGTCTGTCAGCCGAGAAATATATCGCCTGTGCTGAAGCTATCGCGAGCAAGCTCACTCCTACAGAACCCTTGTTTGCTGCGCGAAAGCGTGATGCCAAGTACACCGGGGCGGCTCCTGCAGGTCCAACGTTTGCAGGGCACATCGGCGGTTTGACCAATCATTAGTATTAAAAACCCGCACGATTTGTGCGTAGTGACCGAGGCCACCATAGGCATGGCGGGTATGTTGACAGTTTTATTGCGCTACCCTGAAATCAGCGGGGTTCGACGCGTTCCAGTGAGCGGTCGAGTTCGGCTTTGGCCATGGCGATCAGGTGGACAACCGAGAAGGCCAGGTCGCGCTTGGGGCCGTTGAGGGTGTCGCCGGTTTCGTACGCGGTGGCGGCTGCGCAGCGTAGTAGGTCGCTGACGTGGAGCAGCGATTCTTCGAGGGATGGATGTGGTGGATCCGGCGTTACTTTGATCATCGTGCTCTCCTTACAAGTGAGACCACCGGATAATCGCTGCTAAACGAAAAAAGGGTGGCGGCTTTGTCGCGGGTTAGCAGACCGGTGGAGACACGATTTACCGGCGCACCCGAAGATGCCCCACGCAAAGCCGCCGTAGCGGTACTTGCATATCGTGTAAACCCAGACAGGCTGCTAAACCCGATCACTGATTGGTCAGTGACGGACGCAGCCTAGTGTCCGAATTTGGCACGCGCAAGGGCTCAGGATTTTCTAGGAAACTTCACACAGAAGAAAGGGAAACGGCCGCAGGAAACGGCCTTCAAAGGCGGGTTTTTCGTGAGTTGAAGTTACAAAATTGCCCAGCCGGAACGAGTTCCCATGTGGGAGCTGGGCGTGCCCCCGATAAGACTGGACGCGATTCACTTTAGATCGCATTCAGCCTTATCGCGGGCAAGCCCAGCTCCCACAGGATCAGCGCATACCGCGAGATGTGCTATTCCATCAGCTACCCGCACCACCATGGGCTTCTTCGAAGAAGTAATCCTTCCAGCTCGCCGCCTTGTTTTTCAGCACGCCCAGCTCTTGCAGTTTTTCAGCATAAATAAAGGTGCGCTGCGGAGTGATGGTGAAGTCGATTTCCGGATCGGAAACGATCTTCTCTACAAATGGCAGCGCCAGCTTGGATTGTTCTACGCGGATGTAGGTCTGGGCGGCGGCAGGCTTGTCGGCCTTGATGATTTTCTCGGCCTCAGCCAGTGCGTCATAAAACGCTTTGTAGGTTTTCGGGTTTTCGTCGTGGAATTTCTCGGTGGTGTACAGCACGTTGAACGTCGCCTGACCGCCCAGCACGTCGTACGAACTCAGCACTTTATGCACGTTCTTGTTTTCCAGCGCCTGGTATTGGAACGGCGGGCTGGAGAAGTGCGAAGTGATTTCCGAACCGCCCGAAATCAGCGCCGACGTGGCGTCCGGGTGCGGCAGGCTTACCGAGATGTTGTCGAATTTCTTGAAGTTCTCGTTACCGAACTCTTTGGCGGTCTCGATCTGCAAGGTGCGCGACTGGAAGCCCACGCCCGCAGCAGGCACGGCGATGCGGTCTTTATCGGTGAAGTCCTTGAGGGTTTTCACGTTCGGGTTGTTCGTCAGCAGGTAGTTGGGCATCGAGCCCAGCGACGCGATGGCTTTGACGTTCTGTTTGCCCTTGGTGCGGTCCCAGATGGTCAGCATTGGCGGTACGCCTGCGGACACCACGTCCAGCGCGCCAGCCAGCAGCGCTTCGTTCATGGCGGTCGCGCCAGAAATGCTGTTCCAGTCGACCTTGATGTCGAGGCCCTGCTCTTTACCGTGCTTTTCGATCAGTTTTTGATCACGGACCACGTCCAGAATCAGGTAACCGATACCGAATTGCTGAGCGATGCTGATCTTGCCTTCGGCCTGTGCGCCGCCGCTGAGCAGGCCGATGGTTGCGGCGAGCGCAATGATGGCTGAGCGCTTGAAAGGAATTGCCATTTGAAACCCCACATCAAAAATGTTGTTGATCTCTGTGGGAGCAGAGCTTGCTCGCGATAAGGCTGGACGCGGTTCACTTTAGATCGCGTGGACCTTATCGCGGGCAAGCCCAGCTCCCACAGAAGCAATGTTCCAACTCATCTATCGCTGCATACCCCAGCGCTTGACGGTCAGGCGCTCGACGTTGGCGAACAGCAGGTTTTCCACCAGTAGGCCAATCATGATGACGGCAGCCAGGCCAGCAAAAACTTTGTCGGTGTACAGCTCGTTGCGGTTCTGGAAGATGTACCAGCCCAGACCGCCTTTGCCGGACGATGCGCCGAACACCAGTTCGGCCGCGATCAAGGTCCGCCAGGCAAATGCCCAGCCGATTTTCAGGCCCGCCAGAATCGACGGCAGTGCCGCAGGAATCAGGATGTGCCAGACAAAGCGCAAGCCTTTGAGGCCATAGTTGCGACCGGCCATGCGCTGGGTTTCGGAGACGCCGAGGAAACCCGCATAGGTATTGAGCGCCAACGCCCACAGCACCGAGTGCACCAGCACAAAAATCAGGCTGTTCTGACCCAGGCCAAACCACAGCAGTGCCAGTGGCAGCAGCGCAATAGCAGGCAATGGGTTGAACATCGCGGTCAGGGTGCCGAGCAGGTCACGACCCAGCTGGGTAGACACCGCCAGAGTGGTCAGGGCAAAGGCCAGCACAATGCCAATCAGGTAGCCCTGAATGAGCACGGTCAGGGAAATCCAGACTTTGCTGATCAGCTCACCCGACAGAATGCCGTCGTAAAAAGCAGCAGCAGTTTGCAGAAAGCTGGGCAGCAACAGGTCGTTGTTCTGAATCCGCGCGGCGATTTCCCAGAGGATAGCCAGCACGATCAGGATCACGGTTTTACGCACCCAGCTCACTTGCCAAATGCGTTGCACCAGCGGGATGTCACGGGCAAGGTCTTCCTGAGTGAAAGGCTCCAGCGTGACTTCGTATTCTTCACGAATTGGTGGTGAAAGGCTCATGGTGTGGCTCTCTTGATATCTGTTGGCCCTGCTCTCCTGTGGGAGCTGGGCTTGCCCGCGATAAGGTTTCGGTGATTGATCTGCAACCGAGGTGTTCTTATCGCGGGCAAGCCCGGCTCCCACACGGAACAGCGCCAGCAAGCAGAAATTAATAAGCGATCCGGATGTCCTGGAAGTTCAGTTCGCGGTCGACCGCCTGCTCTTCGCCTTCATCGAACAACAAGCGGTGAATGCGCTGGGCGGTGTGTTGGAAACCAACGCCGCCGAGGCTCTTCAGGTCATATTGATGGCTGTTGATTTCAGCGCGAACGCGGCCCGGATGCGGCGACAGCAACAGGATGCGATTACCGACCACCAGCGCTTCTTCAATGGAGTGCGTGACGAACAGCAGGGTGAAGCGCACCTCTTCCCACAGCTCCAGCAGCTCTTCCTGCATCTTGCGACGGGTCAAAGCGTCGAGAGCAGCGAACGGCTCATCCATGAGCAGGATTTTTGGTTGCATTGCCAAGGCGCGGGCGATCGCCACTCGGGCTTTCATGCCGCCAGACAAGGTGTGCGGGTAGGCATCGGCAAAGGCGCTCAAACCGACTTTCGCCAAGTAGTAATGCGCACGCTCCAATGCTTCCTTGCGTTTCAAGGTGCGCGAGGCCAGCAGCGGAAAAATCACGTTTTCAATCACGGTTTTCCAGGGCGGCAGTTGGTCGAACTCCTGAAACACCACGATGCGGTCCGGGCCTGGCTCGTGGACTTCAGTGCCCGCCAGACGGATCTGCCCTTCGCTGGGCTTGATGAAACCCGCCACAGCCTTGAGCAAGGTGGATTTGCCGCACCCCGAAGGGCCGAGCAATACGAAGCGATCCGCCGGATCCACTTCAAAACTGACTTTATGGGTGGCCCGCACCACACGCTCGGGCGTGCGGTATTCGAGGCTTACATTCTGGACTTGCAGCAGGGCTTCAGCAGCGGGCTGATCGACCTGTTGCGCAAGCGAGTTTGCGCTAGCCGTGTGGCTTTGCAGAACAGTCATTAAAAGCTCCCGGAATTAGAACGGCGCATCGCCCTGGATGGTTGTGCGATGCAGGCGGCGACGCAGATGGTCAGGCGTACCGCCCGCCAAGTGGATCAGCGAGCGGTTGTCCCAGAAGACCATGTCATTGGGTGCCCACTTGTGGCGATACACCGCTTCAGGACGAACGCTGTGTGCGTACAGCTCGTTGAGAATCTGCTGACTCTCGTCTTCCGGCAGGCCAACGATATGCGTGGTGAAGCCTTCACTGACAAAAAGTGCTTTGCGACCGTTTTCAGGGTGCGTGCGCACGATCGGATGGCTGACCACAACCACTTGCGCCAGTTGCTCCGGGGTCAGGGTTGGCCGCCAGTTTTGCGCGTTGTGCCCGTCACGGTAGCGCGAGGTGTAGCTGTGCACGGCAGAACGGCCTTCAACGGCTTTGCGCAGATGCTCCGGCAGGGTGTCCCAAGCCTGGTGCATGTCGGCGAACAAGGTGTCTCCGCCTTCGCTTGGCAATTCCTGCGCGTAGAGCATCGAGCCCAGGCTCGGCAGTTCTTTGTAGGAAAGATCGGAGTGCCAATACTTTCCCGCGTCGCCCAGACCCAGCGGCTGACCGTTCTCCACAATGTTGGAAACGATGAGGATTTCCGGGTGGTTGGCCAGCAGGAATTGTTTGAGCACGTGGATCTGCAGCACGCCAAAACGGCGGCTGAAGTCGATCTGCTGTTGCGGGGTGATCTGTTGATCGCGGAACACCACCACGTGGTAATCCAGATGCGCGCGGTGTACGCGAGCGAAGTCGGCGTCATTCAGCGGCCGGGACAGGTCAAGCCCAACGATTTCAGCGCCCACTTTCTCGGCAAAAGGACGCACCTCAAATTGTTGAGGTGCAGCTTGAACGGGTGATGACGCGAGAGAGGCTGCTGACATGGCTCGGACTCCAGAAGACTGGTGGTAATGAGCCATGACTTTATAGGTATAAGAATCGAAATTTAAATATCTTTATTGCATATGGATAGTCCGGATTGAGCTAGGGGTATTTGAGACGCCGGGTTTGGCGCCAATCCCTGTGGGAGCGAGGCTTGCCCGCGATAAGGCTGAACGCGGTAGACCTGATATCTGCGGTGCCCTTATCGCGGGCAAGCCTCGCTCCCACAGAGATTTGTGCCCGGCGCGATAACCCACGCACAAAAACGCCGACGCTGTTGCCAGCGTCGGCGTTGGGTATTACCTGTTCAACTCAGCAATCAGAACGCTGGCAGTACCGCGCCTTCATACTTCTTGTTGATGAAGTCTTTTACTTTCTGGCTGGTCAGCGCCTTGGACAGTTTCTCGACCGCGTCGGTGTGAGCGTTATCGGAACGGGTCACCAGGAAGTTCACGTAAGGCGAATCAGCACCTTCGATGATCAGCGCATCTTTAGTCGGGTTCAGCTTGGCTTCCAGCGCATAGTTAGTGTTGATCAGTGCCAGATCAACCTGGCCCAGTGCGCGTGGCAGTACGGCCGATTCCAGCTCGCGGAACTTGAACTTCTTAGGGTTGGTGGCGATGTCTTTCGGGGTCGCCAGCGCGTTGGTCGGATCTTTCAGCGTGATCAGGCCATTCTTCTGCAACAGCAGCAGGGCGCGACCTGCGTTACTGCCTTCGTTAGGGATGGCGATGGTTGCGCCTTCTGGCAGATCAGCGATTTTCTTGAACTTGCTGGAGTAGCCACCGAACGGTTCAACGTGAACGCCAACACCGGTCACCAGCGTCGCGCCTTTACCTTTGTTGAAGCCATCCAGATAAGGCTTGGTCTGGAAGTAGTTGGCGTCCAGACGCTTTTCATTGAGTTGTACGTTTGGCTGCACGTAGTCGGTGAACACCTTGATTTCCAGGTCCACGCCTTCTTTAGCCAGGTCAGGCTTGATCAGCTCGAGGATTTCCGCGTGAGGAACTGGCGTAGCACCGACTACCAGTTTCTCGGCTGCTTGAGCCACGCTTACCGAAAATACGGCCGCCAGAGCGGTCAACAGCAATGTCTTTTTCATGCAATGTCCTTAGAGAAAATCGAGGTCGGTCTGTACGACAGCTCTTCAATGAGTTGCCCCCGGACTGCTGGTGCGGTCGGGGGCGTGGAGCGGACATTACCGATATTTTTTATTCCAATACAATACTTTTTTATCAAGTACTTATGCCTTTTTAGAAAGGCAGCCCAATGTTTGCTGTGAATGCCTGCTTACTCGCGATGTAAGTGTGTGAAGTCACGCATCGCTGCCAGACATGAGCCCATCGCGGAGCCTCAAGCCAGATCGAGACTTGCCAGTACTCGTTTGAGCTCATCAAGTTGCCCGGCCTTGGGTTCGCTCAGCAACCGCTTCAACTGCGCGGCGATTTGTGCAACCGGGTCAATGCCAACAGGCAAATTCAAATGCTCCGGCAAAATCTCGTCACCGCTGCTGACCAGCAGCGCAAAGTGAATGACGTTTTCCAGCTCGCGGGTATTGCCCGACCAACTGTGGGCTTCCAGAACGTGTTGCGCGGCATCGCTGATCAGCGGCACGGCCAGATTCAAACGCTGGCTATAGATGCCGAGAAAATATTCGGCCAACGGCAGGATGTTGCCCGGCTGCTCGCGCAAAGGCGGCAGTTCCAGATGACCTTCACTGAGGTAGTGAAAAAGCCGCTCGTGGAATTTGCCAGCGGCCACGGCCTGGGCCAGATCGATGCTGGTGGCGGCAACCAGCCGCACGTCTACCGGGCTCGGTTGATGCGCGCCGACGCGAGTGACTTCGTGATTCTCCAGGGCGGCCAGTAACTTGATCTGGATCGGTAACGGCAAGTCGCCTATCTCATCCAGATAAAGCGTGCCGCCATTGGCTGAACCAAACCATCCCGCGCGACTGCTGGCCGAACCACTGTGGGCACCAGCGGCATAGCCAAATAGCTCGGCGTCGGCATAGGTCGGGCTGATCGCGCCGCAGTTGACCGAGACGAACAACCCCGTTCGGTCACTCCCGCGATGGATGTGTCGCGCAAGCAATTCTTTACCCGTCCCGGACTCGCCACGAATCAACACTGGCAACGCACGGGGCGCCAGCTGTTCCATTTCTTCACGAAGCTGGCGGGAACGCGGATCGATGAACACCAACGCCTTGGCACGGATGCTCAGCGGGCTTTTTTCTGCATCGGGGAAGGTCAGCAAGGGCTGACCGAAGGATTCATTCAGGCTCATGGCAAACTCCCGCCTGAGCCTTTGCGACGGCTCAAACGTTAAAAAATAAAATGGATCGTGGAAGCAAGCGCGATACGTTTCGCGCTGCATAAGTTCATGCGCGACGCCGTGCGTGATGTTCCATTCGGCTCTGCAGGCGATACAGGTAAGCGAAGCCTTGTTCCCAGCGGCGATGCCCTGACTTGACGTTGATGTGCCCGGCCTCGCTGAGAATGCCGGTTTCGGCGCCCCAGTCGCGGGCCATCTCAAGGGCACGCTGGGTGCTGACCGCAGCATCGTTATCCGAGGTGACGATCTGGGTCGGGAATGGCAGCAGATCCTTCGGGATCGGCGCGAAGTTGCGCAACGCAGGCGAGCAGGCAGGCCGCTCGACATCAGCAGGCGCGACCAACAGGGCGCCCTGCACCTGACGTAGCGACTCCAATGGAGCCAGCCGCGCCCAATGCGCGACGGTGATGCACCCCAGGCTGTGAGCAATCAGAATCACCGGCGTGCTGTCCGCCGAGATACTGCGTTGCAGCTCTCCGACCCAGTCTTCGCGACGCGGCTTGAGCCAATCGGCTTGTTCAACGCGAGCGCTATTGGGCAGGCTGTTTTGCCAATGGGTTTGCCAATGCTCATCGCCTGACCCTTGCCAGCCTGGCACGATCAAATAGCGGATCGATTCTTTATGCATAGGGTCGGCCTCCTGCATGGATGCATTCATTGAGCGCAGTATAAGGAGGCGACATATATCCGTTAAGGAATAAGAAGCTATCAAGCAATAGCCAAAAAGAATATATAGGATAAAAAAAGGGGTCGTCCCCTGCCTAAGGAACAACCCCGATAAAAACTGCTGTATGCGTGCCCTCCATCAGTGGGCACGGTTGAAGGTACTCAAAGTTTGTTACAGATAGGCGACGGAGGCTTATCTGTATGAGCTGCCGCAGGCTGCGAGGGTAGCGGGACAGATACATCGCCATCGCAGCCTGCGGCAGCTCCTACAGATATTGGTTTGCAGAAGGACGGATCAAGCCGTCGGCAACAACGGCGCACCTTCCGGATGAACGGTTTCAGCTTGCTGTGGCTGCTTGGGCAGTTCCCGGGCCACATTCCAGACCACGATGGCCGCTACGATGTCGAAAATCGCCAGCACCACGAACAGAGGGCTGTAGCCGATTTTGGTCACGAGCACGCCAAATACCAGGGTAAACGCCGCCGCGCCGAGATAGCCGAACATGCCGCCCATGCCGGTCGCCGTCGCAACTTCGTTTTTGCCAAACGAGTCCGAAGTGATGGAGTAAAGCGCGCCGGACAGCGTTTGATGCGCAAAGCCCCCAATGCAGAGCAGGGCAATTGCCGTGTAAGGGCTTTCAACCAGGCCAATACACGCGGGGCCGATCATGCAGGACGCGCCGAACAGCAACACCAGCTTGCGCGAGGTGAACAGCGAAACCTTGAGGTGCTTGTGGAAAAACGGGCTCAGGTAGCCACCCAGCACACAACCGATATCGGCGGCGAGGAAAGGCAGCCAGGCGAACATGGCGATTTCCTTGATGTTCATGTGCCGCTCAGTCATCAAGTACAAAGGGATCCAGGCGTTGAAGGTCTGCCAGGCCGGCTCGGACAGAATCCGCGCCGAAGCGATCGCATAAAAGTTACGGCTGGTGATGATCTTTTTCCAGCTGCCCTTCTGCGTCGGTACGTCTTTGAAGTGCGACTCTTGGCCACTGAGGATGTAGTCGCGCTCGGTTTCACTCAAACGCTTCTGATCACGCGGATGCTTATAAAGGACTAGCCACAGGCCGCTCCAGAAAATACCCAGCCCGCCAACGATCAGGAACGCCAGTTCCCAGCCGCTTTGCAGAATCGCCCAGACCACCAGAGGTGGCGCCAGCAGCGCACCTATGGAAGAACCGATGTTGAACCAGCCGATGGCCACCGAGCGCTCTTTGGCCGGAAACCACTCGGTGGTGGCTTTGACACCTGCAGGTAAGCCCGCCGCTTCGGTGAGACCGAGCATGCCCCGGAAAATCGCCAGGCTCTGCCAGCCCGTGGCGAAAGCCGCAGCAGCACAAGCGGCCGACCAGGCGACGGCAAAAATCGCGAAGCCCATTTTGGTACCAATGGCGTCGATGATGTACCCGGCAACCGGCTGCATCAGCGCGTAACACACCTGCCAGGCAACGACGATGTGCGAGTACTGCTCGGTACTGATGCTGAGCTCGCTCATTAGCGTCGGCGCAGCCACGGACAGCGTGTTACGGGCCAGGTAGTTAACGATCAGGCCGGCTGTGACCAGCCCGACCATCCACCAGCGAATTCCTTTTATTTTCATCTCTTCACCTTTGTTATTGGAGTGGCGGCGAGTCAGCGTGCGAGAAGCGGTGTTATGGCGAGACGGCCGTGAGTGAGGTGCGCAGAGACACCCCTTGCGAGCAGGCGCGGGGTCGTCGGGGAACGCTGGGGGAAGCGAAGTGCGGGAGCGGTTGTCCACACGGGTACGTGCTCATCGGGCTGTTACTCTTTGTATTATTTTTATAGTTGCGAAAATCGAAATTTCGCCTAGTCGTCGTATGACTAAGCGATTTATAGACACACCTTGTAACACTGTCAATGGGATGAAGGTGGGGTTAGACCATTGGATATGGGGTTACTAAAGACTTTCAGGGGAGGGAGTTTTCTAAAATGTCATCAGATGACTAATGACTAGCGGATTCTGCTTCTGTAGGAGTGAGCTTGCTCGCGATAGCGTCAGGTCAGAGGTTATCTTCTCAACAGACCTACCGCTATCGCGCGCAATGTGGATCGCCACCCCGGTCACTCCCACAGGTATATGTTTGCTGCGCGACAGCGCGACGCGCTGGACGACGGGGGAACTCCACAGATCCACGGCTTGCTGTGCGAAGCATTCTGTCAGGGAGACGAAATCAGCCTTCAGCGCAAATCAAACGCCTCGACATCCAGCAATGCCAGTTGATAACCGTCATCGCCTACGGCATGAATCAGCTTGGGAAGGTAGCGCTCGTCGATTTTGGAGCGCAGGCGCTGGATGGCAACAGTGACCGGCCGCAGGTCGTTGTCGAAGATTTCTGCTGCGATGTGCCCTCGGGAGATGACTTCACCCTGACGGCGGGCAAGCAACTGCAATAAGGCAAACTCCTTTTCGCCCATGGAAATACGCTGGCCGCCACGGCTGACGCGCTGCAGTGCCATGTCTATTTCCAGATCGGCAATGTTGATACTGGCGGCATCGCCCGTCGGACCGCGACGCAGCAGTTTGCGCACGCGGGCCAGCAGCTCTTCGTAATTGAAGGGCTTCAGCAGGTAATCATCGACTCCGAGCTCCAGGCCACGCAGTCGGTCTTCGATGGCATCCGGAGCGGTCAGGAACAGCACCGGCGTTGCGCCGCGCTGACGGATCAGTTGCAACAGCTGCCAGCCGTTAAGGCCTGGCAGCATCACATCAAGAATGATCAGGTCGTAGTTTTGCTCTTCTACGAAGTGGCGACCGTCCAGGCCATTGAGTGCCACATCCAGCGTAAAGCCCGACTCGGCGAAGCCTTCAGCCAGCTCGTTCGCCGTCCTGGCATCGTATTCCACTAACAGCAGCCGCATGGCTCACCTCGGTCATTAAGGCGCTAAGCATAACGACTTGGCACGCAGGGTGTTGGCCGCCTTGCGCAGTTTGATCACATCGAAGATCTCTACCTGCTCGTCACCCATGCGCAAAATCTTGCGTTGATGCAGGTCCTGCAACACGTCGAGCAACTCTGACGGTGACAGATCTGCCGTGCGTTGCGCGTCTATTTCATCAAAACTGATCAGGCGTCGCGCGTGACTGAGATGACCATAGCCTTCAGCAAGCATCAACAAGCGCCACGCCACCCGCGCCTTGGGAGTCAGCAATTTGATGCGGTCAGGACGCAGCAGGTTAATGCCCATTTTCTGGCTGAGGAGGTCGGCGAAGGGACGCCAGTGAGCCGGGTTTTCCTCTAGCAGGTCGTTAAGCACCGACTGCGGAACATGGAGAAAGATGCTCTGCTCCATGGAATAGACATCGAACCGGCGCGGCATGCCATCGAACAATGAGACCTCGCCAAACCAGTAAGGTGTGCGGACATGCTCAAGACGTGGCACCAGGCGTTGATCAGCAGGGGCGCCGACACGAACCGAGCCTTCTACCAAGGCGTAAAGACCGCAGGGTTCATCGCCCTTTTCGAACAGAAATCTGCCCGGTGTCTTACGCGTCTGGCGGGTTGCGTCCAACAAGCTATCCTGCAAAGCGGCAGGCAGATGCCCAAACCATGAGTCGCTCATCAAACGCGAGCGCCATCCAGCTCCATTTGTCATCTATTGCTCCCTGTTATTACTGATCGCATCGCGTTAAAGACGAAACCGTAGCAGAATCGTTTATCGCTCAAAGAGGAATAATAATGAAAAACCTCACGGACCATCTCAGTCAATACGCCGCCTACCACCGCGACTCGCGGAATATTGCGACACACTTTGTAGGAATTCCGTTGATCGTCATCGCGGTGACGATATTGCTCTCACGCCCCGGCTGGATGATCGGCGGCCTGTGGCTGTCACCCGCGACGCTGGTCGCCTTGGCATCTATCGTCTTCTACCTGCGCCTTGACCGGCCATTGGGTGTGTTGATGGGCGTATTACTGGGGCTATGCCTGTGGGCCGGAGCAAGTCTTGCGCAGCAGGCGACCATGGTCTGGCTCAGCGCCGGAGTGGGTTTGTTTGTGGCGGGCTGGATCATCCAGTTTGTCGGCCACTATTACGAAGGCCGCAAACCAGCATTCATCGATGACGTGAGCGGCCTGATCATAGGCCCGTTGTTTGTGGTGGCGGAGTTGGCGTTTCTGATGGGGATACGCAAGCCGTTGCAGCATGCGATTGAAGAAAGAGTCGGGCCGGTGCGCAAGCGGGATTTGAAGCAGGCGGTTTAACAACACCCTGAACATTTGTGGGAGCAGGGCTTGCCCGCGATAAGGCTGGACGCGATCTAAAGTGAATTGCGTCCAGCCTTATCGCGGGCAAGCCCTGCTCCCACATAAGATCTTCTGCAGTCTTAAATATCTGCAACCTTCTGCCAGACCTTCGGCTTGAAGAACAGCGTTTCACCCCGCGCCAGACCGGTCAGGCTGTCGTGATCTTTCACCACTTCGGCTTCGATCAGCTCGCTCTGCCCTTCGACTCTAAGAGTGATACGGGTGGTTGCGCCCAGCGGCCGAATGTCCCGGACTTCGGCTGGGTGGTGGCCTTCCAGCTCGGAGCGTGACAGCGACACTTCATGCGGACGGAACAGCACGTGTTCTTCACCCACGTGCAGGCGGTTGGAATCGCCCAGGAAGTGGTAAACAAAATCGCTGGCCGGGTTTTCGTACACTTCGCCCGGCGAGCCGATCTGCTCGATCACACCTTTGTTCATGACCACGATGCGGTCGGCCACTTCCATGGCTTCTTCCTGGTCGTGGGTCACGAAAACCGAGGTCAGGTTAATGTCTTCGTGCAGACGGGCCAGCCAGCGACGCAGCTCTTTACGCACCTTGGCATCCAGCGCACCAAACGGCTCGTCCAGCAGCAGCACTTTAGGCTCTACCGCCAAGGCGCGGGCCAGAGCGATACGCTGACGCTGACCACCGGATAACTGCTCCGGATAGCGATCAGCCAACCAGTCCAGCTGGACCATGTTCAGCAGTTCGTGAACCTTGACCGCGATCTGGCTTTCGTTCGGGCGCTGATTCTTGGGTTTCATGCGTAGACCGAACGCGACGTTGTCGAACACGGTCATGTGGCGGAACAGCGCGTAGTGCTGGAACACGAAACCGACATTACGATCACGCACGTCATGGCCGGACACGTCTTCACCATGGAAAACGATGCTGCCGTCATCGGGTGTTTCCAGGCCGGCAATAATGCGCAGCAAGGTAGTCTTGCCGCAGCCGGACGGGCCTAGCAACGCCACCAGCTCGCCACTCTGGATATCCAGATTGATGCTGCTCAGGGCCTTGAAGGCATTGAAGTTCTTGCTGACATTACGGACTTCGATCGACATGAATTATTCCTCCGCCGCACTTTGGCGCAGACGGTTAATGCGCGCTTCGCTCCACTGCTTGAGCAGCAGGATAAACAGCGCAAGGATCAGCAACAGGCTCGCCACGGCAAAGGCTGCAACGTGGTTGTACTCGTTGTAGAGAATTTCGACGTGGAGCGGCAGGGTATTGGTGACGCCGCGGATGTGCCCGGAAACCACCGACACCGCCCCGAACTCACCCATGGCCCGTGCGGTACAGAGCACCACGCCATAGATCAGGCCCCATTTGATGTTAGGCACGGTCACATGCCAGAACATCTGCCAGCCATTGGCGCCCAGCAGACGGGCCGCTTCTTCTTCCTGGGTGCCCTGCTCCTGCATCAGCGGGATCAGTTCACGGGCCACGAAAGGCACGGTGACGAAGATGGTCGCCAGAATAATCCCCGGCAAGGCGAACACGATCTGGATGTCGTGATCCTGCAGCCAAGGGCCGAAGAAGCCCTGAGCCCCGAACATCAGCACGTAGACCAGACCGGCAATGACCGGCGAAACCGAGAACGGCAGGTCGATCAGCGTCACCAGGATGCTTTTGCCACGGAACGAGTACTTGCTCACGCACCAGGCGGCACTGACGCCGAACACCAGATTGAGCGGGACCGAGATCAACACGGCGATAACCGTCAGCTTGAGGGCTGACAAAGCGTCGGGTTCGAGGATCGCGGTGAAAAACGCGCCGAGGCCGTTTTTCAGTCCCTGAGACACCACGATAAACAGCGGCAAGCCCAGGAACAGCAGGAACACCAGCCAGCACAAGATGATCAGAATCCGGCGCGAGACCGCGCTGCCACGACGGGCGGCGTTGGCTGAGGCGGCTGAAACAGATGAATGGGACATGTCCTGCGCCTCCTCAGGATGGGGTTTCGATACGCCGCTGCAGCAAGTTGATCAGCAGCAACAGAATGAAAGAAACCACCAGCATCATCACGCCGATTGCCGTGGCACCGGTGTAATCGTACTGGTCGAGCTTGACCATGATCAGCAAGGGCAGGATCTCGGTTTTCATCGGCATGTTGCCCGCGATGAAAATCACCGAACCGTACTCGCCCACACCTCGGGCAAACGCCAATGCAAAACCGGTCAGCCACGCAGGCAACAGTGCAGGCACAAGGATGTGCCGGAACACTTGCAGAGGCCGGGCGCCCAGGCAGGCAGCAGCCTCTTCGACTTCACGCGGGATATCGGCCAGCACGGGCTGCACGGTACGCACCACGAAGGGTAACGTGACGAAGGTCAGCGCGAGGGTGATACCCAGCGGCGTGTAAGCGATCTTGAAGCCCAGGTCCGTAGCAAATTGCCCGACCAGGCCGTTAGGGGCGTACAGGGCGGTCAAGGCGATACCGGCAACAGCGGTGGGCAGGGCGAACGGCAGGTCGATCATTGCATCGATGATCTTGCGACCGGGGAAGGTGTAACGCACCAGCACCCACGCCAGCAAAACACCGATCACGCCATTGATAACAGCGGCGTAGAACGCCGTACTGAAGCTCAGCTTGAGAGCTGCCAGCACGCGAGGTGCAGTGATGATTGCCCAGAATTGATCCCAGGTCAGCTGCGCGGCGTGGATAAACATCGCCGCCAGCGGGATTAACACAATCAGACTGAGGTACACCAAGGTGTAACCCAGCGTCAGCCCGAAGCCGGGTATGACGGGGGAGATACGTCGCGACATAAAAGTCCTTGGTTAACACACGGAACCCGCAAACGAGTGCGGGTCCTATTGTTCAGCGAATACAACCGACTTCAAATGCATGTCCGGTAGGAGCGAACTTGTTCGCGAGATGGCGTGCGAGGTGTGTCAAGCTCACCGCCTCGCGAACAAGTTCGCTCCTACCGGGTCAACGGTGCAATCGCCTGCATTACTGAGGCGTGTAGATCTGGTCGAAAATGCCGCCGTCGTTAAAGAATTTCGGTTGCGCAGTTTTCCA
The DNA here is from genome assembly GCF_055283875.1 of Pseudomonas sp. HP_14. NCBI lineage: Bacteria > Pseudomonadati > Pseudomonadota > Gammaproteobacteria > Pseudomonadales > Pseudomonadaceae > Pseudomonas > Pseudomonas sp. HP_14. The sequence continues at coordinate 209,984 of NZ_JBTOQI010000046.1, forward strand.
GCCGCCGAAGTCTTTGTCGATAGTCAGCAGATCCAGTTTAGGGAACTGTTTTTCGTACTTCGCAGCGACTTCAGCGTTACGTGGACGGTAGAAGTTTTTCGCGGCGATTTCCTGACCTTCTTTGCTGTACAGGTGCTTCAAATATTCAGTCGCGATTTCGGTATTGCCTTTCTTCTCGGCATTCTTGTCGACAACAGCGACAGGTGGCTCAGCAAGGATCGACAGCGAAGGTACGACGATGTCGAACTTGTCCGCGCCGCCATCTTCTTTCAGCGCCAGGAACGCTTCGTTTTCCCACGCCAGCAACACATCGCCCTGACCGTTGTTGACGAACGTGATGGTCGAACCGCGAGCGCCGGTGTCCAGAATCGGCACGTGCTTGAACAGCTCTTTCACGTACTCGTTGGCTTTGGCTTCACTGCCGCCGGTTTTCAGGCCGTAGCCGTAAGCCGCCAGGAAGTTCCACCGAGCGCCGCCGGAGGTTTTCGGGTTTGGCGTGATCACCGAAACGTCTTTCTTGATCAGATCGCCCCAGTCCTTGATGCCTTTCGGGTTGCCTTTACGCACCAGGAACACGATGGTCGAGGTGTAAGGCGTGCTGGCGTCCGGCAGGCGGGTTTGCCAGTTCTCCGGCAGGGTTTTGCCCAATTTGGCGATTTCGTCGATGTCACCGGCCAGCGCCAGGGTTACAACGTCAGCACGCAAACCGTCGATTACCGAACGACCTTGCTTGCCGGAACCGCCGTGGGACTGTTTGATTTCAACTTTGTCGTCCGGATGGGACTTCTTCCAGAAGTTGATGAACTCAGCGTTGTATTCCTGATACAGCTCGCGCGTCGGATCATACGAGACGTTCAACAGCTCGTAATCCTTGGCAACAGCGGAACCGGCAAACACGGCACTGGCGAGTGCGGCCAGCGCATAACGGCGAATGGACATGGGTCAAGCTCCTGGAAAATCTGGTTGTGTTGTTGGCTTTTTCTAATTCTTAGGTTTTGGCGGACTCTGTAGGAGTGAGCTTGCTCGCGATGGCGCTAGAACAGTCAACTCACTTGGCGCCTGACCAACCCTTATCGCGAGCAAGCTCACTCCTACAGAGTTTTTTGCATGTTTCAGCTCGGTTTATTACCCGGGTTCTGCAAACGAAACTTTTCCTTGCGCTCGATCTGGACGACCTGCGCGTTATGCACAGTGATTTCCACCGCCCCGAAACGCAGATCCCGCAGCGCGCTCTGAATCTCGCGCAGAATCGCTGCTTCGTCCTGACCGTCAACGCTACGCAGAGATGCGCTCATGATCGTGCTCCTTGAAATAGATTGGCCTGAAGAACCTGTTCGCGAGGTTTCCACTTGTGGCGTGGAGGCAATCTTAGAGATGCGCGGATATTCTTAAAAAGACTATTTAAGAATCTACATATAACCAAAATGAATTTAGGTGCATGTGACCTGTTGGAGCGAGGCTTGCCCGCGAATCAGACGCTGAGGTGGATCAGGTGGACCGCGTGATCGTTTTTCGCGGGCAAGCCTCGCTCCAACGGAGCAAAGCAGATCACCGGCTCATCAAAAACCCGGCGCATGCGCCCAATCAATCTGCTCAGCCGGCATTGGCCGCGCAAACCAATAGCCTTGGCCCATCGCGCAATCGTTGGCCAGCAAGAACGCCGCCTGTTCGACCGTCTCAATGCCTTCAGCCAGTACCCGCATGCCCATGCTCTGCGCCAGGGCAATAATCACTCGCACGATGGCGATATCATCTTCATCGCCAGGCAGACCGGCGACGAAACCCTGATCAATCTTCAGCTTTTGCACCGGCATGCGCTTCAGTCGCAACAACGACGAATAACCCGTGCCAAAATCGTCGATGGCCAGGCTCAGCCCGAGATCACGCAACCGGTGCATTTGCTCGATAGCCTGATCAGGGTCTTCCATCACTGCGCTTTCGGTCACCTCCAGCTCCAGATGCGCCGGATCCAGCCCGGTATCGCGTAACACTTTGGCGACCTGCTCAACCAGATGACCACTGCCAAACAGGCGGCTGGAAATGTTGACGGCCACAAAGGAAATATCCACGCCTGCCGCCAACCAGTCACACATCTGCTGGCAGGACGTGTTCAATACCCAGGCATCAATATCGGCAATCAGACCGCTTTGTTCGGCGATGGGGATGAACTCCCCCGGTGGCACCAGCCCACGTTCGGGGTGTTGCCATCGCACCAGTGCCTCGACGCCCAGAATACGGCTGGTGTGCAGGTTGTGAATCGGCTGATAAAAAACCCGCAGCTCATGACGCTCGATAGCGCGACGTAATTCACTGGCCAGATGCACCCGCTGCTGAGCGTGCGCGGTGAGCTCCTCGGTGTACAACGCATACGCTTCGCGCCCGTCGCTCTTGGCTTTGAACAACGCCGAGTCAGCGTTGCGTAACAGCTGTGCCGGGTTGGAGGCGTCACCAGGGAACAGGCTGATACCGACACTGGCACTGATGAACAACTGCTGGTTGCCCAGTAAAAACGGCGTCTTGAAGCCATCCAGAATGCGCTGTGCATAACCGGCCACCTGCACCACTTGCTGGCAGTTTTCGATCAGCAGCGCAAACTCATCACCGCCCAGTCTCGCCAGGGTCATATCAGCATCGAACAACGATTTAAGGCGCTCGGCCACCGCCTTGAGCACTTCGTCGCCGACGTTATGCCCCAGGCTGTCATTGATGTTCTTGAAATGATCCAGATCGATCAGCAATAGCGCGCAGCCGCGCTTGTTCGAGCGGGCATAGGTAAGTGCCTGCGTCGTGCGGTCGATGAACAGCAAGCGGTTGGGCAAATCCGTCAGGGGATCGTAATGCGCCAGCTGCAACAAATCCTGCTCTGAGCGCTTGATGGCGGTGATATCGGAAAACACTGCGACGAAGTGCTTTATCTCGCCACTGTCACCCTTCACGCTGCGGATACTTTGCCACTGGGGGTATATTTCACCGCTTTTGCGGCGGTTCCAGATTTCGCCGCTCCACTGCCCCGCACTAAGAATCGAGCGGTACATTTGTCGGTAGAACTCGGGCCCATGACGGCCGGATTTGAACTTGCTCGGGTTGACGCCCAGAACCTCGTCCAGCTGATAACCGGTGATCTCCATGAAGGCGCGGTTGACGTGGACGATCTGCCCCTGGCTATCGGTGATGACTACCCCTTCGAGGGTGCTATCGAACACCGCCGCCGCCAGACGCAGACGGTCATGATCTTCGCGTTGATGGCGCAGGGTAAGATCGACCCCCATGAAACGCAGCAGCTGGCTGCGAACGATGAAGATAAAAACGGCACTGATCGCCACCCAGACATAACCGCTCATCTGCTGGGCAAACGCCAATCGAGCCGGATTTTCGATCATCCTGGGCAGCCAGTGATCACACACGACAAACCAAAAAATCGACAAAACCCCATAAAATAGGGCTGTTCGCAGTGCGTCACGAGAGGAGTCGGTCATAAGAAAACTAAAAACCTTATGAAATGCGGGATTAAAGATTAGGAAACATCTGGCGACTCTTATCTCTAAGCCCGACTGGTTTTATCTGGTGGCTCAGTGATAATGCGCACTGTTGTTTTTTTATTCAAAGTGTCTTTTCGAGGGCCAAACAGCCTATGTGGTACAACGGTTTGCTCGACCTTTCAGTCTGGCAGTTAGTGGCAGTCACTCTTGCCATGACCCATGTGACGATTGTCGCCGTCACTATTTACCTTCACCGCTACTCCGCCCACCGCTCGCTGGAGCTGAATGCGGGCCTCAAACACTTCTTCCGTTTCTGGCTGTGGCTGACCACTGCGCAGAACACTCGCGAATGGACCGCTATCCATCGCAAACACCATGCAAAATGCGAAACCGTCGATGACCCGCACAGCCCGGTTGTAAAAGGGCTTTCTACTGTACTGCGCAAGGGCGCAGAACTGTACCGGGCCGAGGCGGAAAATCCGGACACTTTGCGCATTTACGGCAAAAACTGCCCGGAAGACTGGATCGAACGCAAAATCTATACGCCTTATCCGTTGCTGGGCGTGGCGATCATGGCTGTCATTGACCTGCTCTTGTTCGGCGCGCTGGGCATCACCGTCTGGGCGATTCAGATGATGTGGATTCCTTTCTGGGCGGCTGGCGTCGTCAATGGCCTGGGCCATGCCGTCGGTTATCGCAACTTCGAATGCCGTGATGCAGCAACCAATCTGGTGCCATGGGGCATCATCATTGGCGGCGAAGAACTGCATAACAACCATCACACCTACCCGAACTCGGCGAAGTTGTCGGTCAAGAAGTGGGAGTTCGACATGGGTTGGGCGTGGATCAAGGTATTCAGCGCTCTGCGTCTGGCCAAAGTGCAGCGGGTTGCACCTATCGCCCACCGCGTCGAGGGCAAAGGCAGTATCGACATGGATACCGCCATGGCGATTCTCAACAACCGTTTCCAGATCATGGCCCAGTACCGCAAGCTGGTGATCGGCCCACTGGTTGCTCAGGAACTGGCCAAGGCCGACGCTTCGGTACGCCATCAATTCCATCGCGCCAAACGGCTGTTGTCCCGTGAAACCAGCCTGCTGGATGACAAGCATCACTTGCGCATTCAGACCATGCTGGAACACAGCCACGCGCTCAAAGTGATTTACGAAAAACGCCTGGCCCTGCAGCAGATCTGGGTCAAGACCAGCAGCAATGGTCACGACATGCTGGCCGCCATGAAAGACTGGATTCACGAAGCCGAAGCCAGTGGTATTCAGTCCCTGCGCGACTTCGCCGACCAGCTCAAAACCTACTCGCTGCGCCCTGCGCACGCTTGAAGCCACTGATCAGCGCGCCCGATTTCGGGCGCGCCTGATTTGAACTTCATCCCCTAAATCCACTCAGAACAACAGCCCGCGACCCCGTGCGGGGAATGTTGTGGCTGTGCGCCGCACCTTATTCTGAGATGCAGTGCCATGGACAACAAAAATCTACTGACACCCCATACTGACAATCCCGCCGCTGCCGAGACGCTACTGGCGCTGATGCACGCCCAGGCAGAAGTCGCACGCCTGAGTGAACGTGAGCAACTGTTCAGCTCGCTGCTGGTCAGCGTCAATGCTGTGCTCTGGGCCTTCGACTGGGCCACCCAACGAATGATCTACGTCAGCCCGGCTTACGAGCGCATCTTCGGCCGCTCTGCAGGTCTGTTGCTGGCCGACTACGGCGAATGGCGCGACAGCATTTATCCCGATGACCTCAACTACGCTGAGCGCAGCCTCAACGAAGTTATCGAGAAAGGCGCTGTGGAAGATCGCGAATACCGAATCATCCGTGCCGACGGCGAAGTCCGCTGGATCAGCGACAAATGCTTCGTGAGTCACCAGACCGACGCCGAGCAGCGTCTCGTCGTGGTGGGCATCGCAGAAGACATCACCGAAAAGAAAGAGCTGGAAAGCGAACTGCAGCGTCTGGCGACAACCGACGTGCTGACACAAAGCAGCAACCGCCGGCATTTCTTCGAATGCGCCCAGCGCGAGTTTGAATTGGCGCGCCTGCATGGCACGCCGTTGGCGTTTCTGTTGCTGGACATCGATGACTTCAAGCTGGTCAACGACACCTACGGGCATCAGGAAGGCGATCTGGTGCTGCAGAAAATCGCTGAGTGCGGCAGAACGACGTTAAGGCGTGGAGATTTGTTCGGCCGTATTGGCGGTGAGGAGTTTGCCGCAGTGTTCCCGGGTTGCGCGCCAGACATGGCCAAACAGATCGCCGAACGCCTGCAGCGGGAAATCCAGCGCCTGAGTTTCCAGCGCGGCGACAAAACCTTCGGTATCACGGCCAGCCAGGGCCTTACCAACATGGGAGAGGATGACCAGAGCCTGGAAATCCTTTACGCCCGTGCTGACGCGGCGATGTATCAAGCCAAGCGTCAGGGCAAGAATCAGATCGTGTTGGTGTAGGTGATTCGCGCAGGAGCCTGTTGGAGCGAGGCCTGCTCGCGATAAAGGCACCGCCAATATCAGGCATATCGCATTCAGTCTTATCGCGGGCAAGCCCTGCTCCCATCAAACAAAATATAACTCACTGACTAAATGAGGTTTTTATGTGGGTGCTTGGTCTGGGCGGCATTCCGACGATAAGAACACCGCGGTTTATCCTTCAAACTGCGTCGCTTTTATCGTTGGAATGCCGCCCACGCTCTCACATAGAACCAAGTTTGGTGCGCGAGAGCGATGTGTCAGGGACACCGGGGCGACTCCCACAGAAAATCGCTCCAGTGGGAGTGCCACCCGCCAGTTCTTCAGAAAAAAAACGGAACGCCTGTTTTTCTTCTCAGTCACTTTCTTAGCGCCGTGACTTCCCTGAGGCCCTTGCCAGGGAATTCTGCTTATAAGCCCCATGCCGTTCCTGGCTAAAGGGCAGCCTGTTACTGAGGAGTTTTTGTCTGATGGCTACGAAGAAACCAACGAATGCACCCGATGGATCTAAAAGCGAACTAGCAGGAACCGACACTCTGGATCGCGGCAACACCAACGCCAAGCTGGAAAGCCTGGAGCAGTTTCGCTCCGATGCTACCCAGCAAGCGCTGCGCACCAACCATGGTGTCAAAGTCTCCGACAACCAGAACAGCTTGAAGGCCGGTGACCGCGGCCCGTCACTGCTCGAAGACTTCATCATGCGTGAAAAGATCACGCACTTTGACCACGAGCGTATCCCGGAGCGCATCGTCCACGCGCGCGGCACGGCGGCTCATGGTTATTTCCAGACTTACGAAGACCACGCCGAACTGACCAAGGCGGGCTTCTTGCGTGATCCCGGCAAGAAAACCCCGGTATTCGTGCGCTTCTCCACCGTGCAAGGTCCGCGTGGCTCAGGCGATACCGTCCGCGACGTGCGTGGCTTCTCGGTGAAGTTCTACACCGATGAAGGCAATTACGACCTGGTGGGCAACAACATGCCGGTGTTCTTCATTCAGGATGCGATCAAATTTCCGGATTTCGTTCACGCGGTGAAACCTGAGCCGCACAACGAAATTCCTACCGGTGGCTCGGCGCACGACACGTTCTGGGACTTTGTCTCGCTGGTGCCTGAGTCGGCGCACATGGTGCTGTGGACCATGTCCGACCGTGCTATTCCTAAAAGCCTGCGCACCATGCAAGGCTTTGGCGTACACACGTTCCGCATGATCAACACTGAAGGCAAATCGACCTTCGTGAAATTTCACTGGAAGCCCAAGTTTGGCGTGTGCTCCCTGGTGTGGGACGAGGCGCAGAAGCTGGCCGGTAAAGATACCGACTTCCACCGCCGCGACCTGTGGGAATCCATCGAAACCGGTGACTACCCTGAGTGGGAACTGGGCGTGCAGATTGTGGCGGAAGAAGACGAGCACAAGTTCGACTTCGATATTCTCGATCCGACCAAAATTATCCCTGAAGAGCTGGTACCGGTGACGCCGCTGGGCAAGATGGTGCTTAACCGCAACCCGGATAACTTCTTCGCGGAAACCGAGCAGGTCGCGTTCTGCCCTGGTCATGTCGTGCCTGGTATCGACTTCTCCAATGATCCGTTGCTGCAAGGTCGTCTGTTTTCCTACACCGACACACAAATCAGCCGTCTGGGTGGGCCTAACTTCCACGAGATCCCGATCAACCGTCCTGTGGCGCCTAATCACAACGGTCAGCGCGATGCTCAGCACCGCACGACTATCGACAAAGGCCGTGCTTCATACGAGCCGAACTCGATTGATGGCGGCTGGCCGAAGGAAACCCCTGCCGGCCCGGTGGATGGCGGCTTCGAGAGCTATCCAGAGCGTATCGAGGCGCACAAGGTTCGTCAGCGCAGCGAGTCGTTCTCCGATCATTTCTCGCAAGCGACGCTGTTCTTCAACAGCATGAGCCATGCCGAGAAAGAGCACATCATTGCGGCTTACAGCTTCGAGTTGGGCAAGGTTGAGCGCGAACACATTCGTGCGCGTCAGGTGAACGAGATCCTGGCCAATATCGATCTGGAGCTGGCTGGCCGTGTTGCCGCCAACCTGGGTCTGCCTGCGCCCACCGCACCGACCGTGCCAGCCAAACAGCAATCGCTCAAAGAGTCGCCTCTGCTCAGCCAGATGAACTTGCTCGCCGGGGACATCGTGTCGCGCAAAGTAGCGATCCTGGTAGCCAATGGTGTGGACGACAAGGCTGTAGCGGCTATGAAAGCGGCGCTGGAAGCTGAAGGCGCCCACGCCAAGGTGCTCGGCCCGACCTCCGCGCCGGTGAAAACGGCTAGCGGTGCGAGCCTGCCAGTTGATGCATCCATGGAAGGTTTGCCGTCAGTAGCGTTTGACGCGGTATTCATTCCGGGGGGCGCTGCTTCGGTGAAAGCATTGAGTGGCGACGGTGTCGCGCTGCACTACGTGCTCGAAGCGTACAAACACCTGAAGGCAATTTCTGTGAGCGGTGAGGCCAAGCAGATCATTGATCTGCTGCATCTGGACAAGGATGCCGGGCTGCTGGAAGTGTCTGACAGCAAATCCTTCAAGTCTTTCTTCGCTGCGATAGCCCAGCACCGGGTCTGGGATCGCGAGCCGAAGGCTAAAGCGATTCCAGCGTAAATCCTGTAGGAGCGAGCTTGCTCGCGATGGCGGTGGATCAGTCGACAAATGTATCGATTGACCAGGCGCCATTGCGGGCAAGCGCGCTCCTACAGACTATTGCTGTGCTGGCTTCAGAACCACTGTCGCCTTCTCATTGCGCTCGATCTTGCGGCGCAGTTCCAGCTCGAAATCCGGATTGATCTTGTTCACCCGTTTGGTCAGCAATGTGGCCAGCCATGGGTAGTCATCCGTGCGTGGTACTTGCAGCAGGACGACGCAATTGAATGCGACAGTATCGGCTGCGATAGCATCCAGCTGGCGACGTAGTTGCGCCATATCGCCAATCTTCAACTCGATGGTGGTGCTTTCTGCCGATGGATCGATCAACTTGGCAACACGCTTCGCTTCAGCTGCCTTCAATTCTGCTTCGGCTTTGTCCAGCTCGGCTTTACGAGCATGGGCGATGGCGCCATTGACGCCACTGGTCAATGCAGGTGCCTTGGGCATCAAGGCTCGGGCGCGGCTCAGAGCCGTCGCGGCGGCGTTGACGTCACCCTTTTGCAGGCCAATCTGGCTGCGGCTCAAATAGGCCTCAGCCAGGCGACGCTGGAACGGCTCAAGACGAATATCTGTCGGCGCTGCTGCTTGCAGCTTTGCCAACTGATCTTCGGCGGTGGCCAGTTCATTGGTGGTAATGCTCTGCTCAAGCTGGGCGAAACCGTCTGGCTCGGTTGCGGGCACAGGCGTGTCTACCGTTGGTGCGCCTTGACAGGCAGCCAACAGGACGGAAAATGCGGCAAGCAGCAGATAACGGGATGCGAACGGCTTCATTCCTGCGATTCTCTAATTGCGCAAAAAACGAGCAAGTCTACACCGCTCGTTTGGGTAGGACAAAACTCAGCAGAAACAAAGCCGCTGCTGAAACCACAATTGATGGCCCTGCCGGGGTGTCCTTGAACCAGGACATCGACAGCCCAAGGCACACAGCTACTACGCCCAGCACGCTCGCACCCAGCGCCATTTGCTCCGGCGAACGGGCGTGACGCTGTGCCGCAGCTGCTGGAATGATCAGCAGCGAAGTAATTAACAAAACGCCGACGATTTTCATTGCCACAGCGATCACGACAGCGATCAAAAGCATCAGCGCCATGCGCAGGCCCGCGACCGGCAGGCCTTCAACCTTTGCCAGCTCTTCATGCACCGTGATTGCCAGCAGTGGACGCCAGAGCACTACCAGTAACCCTAGCACTGCCAGCGAGCCGCCGAGTATCCAGACCAGATCATTGGCGCTGATCGCCAGCAAGTCCCCGAACAGATAGGCCATCAGGTCGATGCGTACGTCATGCATGAAACTCAGCACCACCAGCCCGAGGGACAAAGTGCTGGGTGCGAGTATCCCGAGCAGAGTGTCCGACGCCAACGGCTGACGTTGCTGCAACGTAACCAACAGAATCGCCAACAGCAGGCAGCCGACTGTCACTGCAATCGTCGGGCTGACATCCAGTAGAAACCCTAGCGCCACACCCAGCAAAGCCGCGTGGGAAAGGGTGTCGCCAAAATAGGCCATGCGTCGCCAGACCACGAACGAGCCCAGAGGGCCGGCAACCAACGCCAAAGCCAGGCCAGCAAGCAAGGCGTAAAGAAGAAAATCAGCCATGCTTGCAGCTGTCTCCGTGAATGTGTGTGTGGGTAGAGCCGGCCGAATCGGCGGCGTCCTCGACGACTTCGCCATGCAAATCATGAGCGTGGTCGTGATGGTGGTGATAAATCGCCAGGCTTTGTGCGTTCTTGCCGAACAGCTCGACAAACGCAGGATCGTGACTGACCTGTTCCGGGTGGCCGGAGCAGCAGACGTGGCGATTGAGGCATACCACTTGATCCGTTGTGCTCATCACCAGGTGCAGATCGTGAGAAACCATCAACACGCCGCAACCATGGCGATCGCGCAGGCGGGTGATCAAGCTGTATAGCTCAGCCTGCCCCGCTACATCGACGCCCTGCACGGGCTCATCCAGGACCAGCAGTTCCGGTTCGCGCAACAGGGCGCGAGCCAGCAGAACGCGCTGCATTTCACCGCCGGAAATCCCCTGTAGCGGACTGTCGATGACTTTCTCGGCACCCACTTCAACCAGGGCTGCCAGCGCACCCGCTCGATCTACGCCGGGAACCAGACGCAGGAAACGCAACACGGACAGCGGTAGCGTCGGGTCAACATGCAGCTTTTGCGGCATGTAGCCAACACGTAGCTTCGGTTTGCGCCACACGCTGCCGGAATCCGGCTTGAGCAAGCCAAGCACGGCGCGCACCAGCGTTGTTTTACCCGCGCCGTTAGGCCCGATCAGGGTGACGATTTCCCCGGGCTTGACGCTCAGGTGAATGTTTTCCAGCACGTTCTGCCCGGAAAGGGCGACGCCGACGCGCTCAAGTTTGATTAACGCGTTGCTCATCAGGCCGCCTTGCAGCCGGAACATACCCCGATGATTTCCACAGTCTGGCCTTCAACGGCGAAACCAACTTCGGCGGCGGCGCCTGTCACGGCGTCACTGATGGTCGGGCTTTGCAGCTCGATGGCCGCGTGGCATTCACGGCAAATCAGGAACTGACCCTGATGCGCGTGAGTCGGGTGGTTACAGCCAGTGAAGGCGTTCAGCGAAGCAATGCGGTGTACCAGGCCGTTTTCCAGGAGGAAATCCAGGGCCCGGTAAACAGTAGGCGGTGCGGCGCGGCGGCCGTCTTCTTCGCTGAGTACGGCGAGGATGTCATAGGCACCCAACGGTTTATGGCTTTGCCAGACCAGTTCCAGTACGCGACGGCGCAAAGCGGTCAGGCGCAAGCCTTTCTGGGCGCAAAGCACATCGGCTTCGGAGAGCGCGGTATGCACGCAATGGGAGTGGTCGTGAGGGCGACTGGCCAACGGTGTAATAGGCATGGGCGGCGACGATATTTGCTAGAGACGTTATTATGTTACCCGTTCCCGCCTTCAATGAGTGGCCCACGTGCATCGTCTTTTTGCTCTTTTTATCGTTTTAACCGCCAGTTTGCTGACAATTTCCCCGGTTCAGGCCGAAGTCCGAGTCCTTACCAGCATCAAGCCCCTGCAGCTGATTGCGGCGGCTGTGCAGGACGGCGTCGGTACACCAGAGGTGCTTTTGCCTCCGGGCGCCTCGCCTCACCACTATGCTTTGCGACCATCCGACGTACGGCGCGTGCAGCAATCCGATTTGCTCTACTGGATCGGGCCGGACATGGAAGGCTTCCTGCCTCGTGTCCTGAAAAGCCGGACGTTGCCGGTCGTGGCCGTGCAATCGTTGCCGGGACTGAAGTTGCGTCACTTCGGTGCGGACAGCGCGTCTCACGAAGAAGGCGATGAAGACGGCCATGACGAGCATGATCATGACCATCGTCCTGGAAGTCTGGACGCGCACTTGTGGCTGTCGTCAGTAAACGCCCGGGTGATTGCGGCAAAAATGGCGAGTGATTTAAGTGCTGCCGATCCGGCTAACGCTGCGCGGTATGCGAGCAATGCCAAGGCATTCAATACGCGTCTTGATGCGCTTGATGCGCGCCTCAAGAGCCGGGTAGCTGGCATCGCGGGCAAGCCGTACTTCGTGTTTCACGAGGCTTTTGATTACTTTGAAGACGCTTACGGCCTCAAGCATGCGGGCGTGTTCAGCGTTGCTGCCGAGGTACAGCCGGGCGCTCAGCACGTTGCGGCGATGCGTGCACGGCTGACGGAAGTGGGCAAGACCTGCGTGTTCAGCGAGCCGCCATTGCGTCCGCGTCTTGCCGAAACCCTGACGGCCGGGCTGCCTGCAAAACTGGCTGAGCTGGATGCGCTGGGCGGTGAAACCCCGGCGAACGCGACGGGGTATGAGCAACTACTGAACAAGCTGGGCGATGATCTGGTGGGGTGCCTGGAGAGTCTGTAACTGACTTGTAGTGGCTCGATCTGGTAGGAGGCAACTTGTTGGCGAGAAGGCTTGAAGCAGCGACTCAGGTCTGTCGCCTCGCGAACAAGTTCGCTCCTACCGACGGCGGCGGCCTACCATCGCGAGCAGGTCCACCCTCATCAAATAGAGTTCACGTCGCTGAATAAATACGACTTTTATGTGGGAGCGGTGCTTGCCCGCGATAAGAGCACCGCAGTGTATCCTTCACATCGCGTCGTCTTTATCGCGGGCAAGCGCGCTCCTACAGATCCCCGTTACAACGCAAACGGCAGCGGCAGGTGCGTTTCCTGCCGTTGTTCCAGGCGCTTCTGGAATTCCATCGGGTCATGGATCAGTACGTCCTGGCCTGCGTTGGACTCCGCAGCAATCAGCCGTGACAGCCAGAAACGCACGCACCCAACGCGCAGCATGGTTGGCCACAATTCGGCCTCGGCAGCGGTGAACGGGCGCAGTGCTGCGTAAGCGCCCAGCAGGGCCCGTCCGCGAGGTGCGTCGATCTTGCCCTCTTCGTCCGAACACCAATCGTTCAGCGCAATAGCCAGGTCATAAAGCATTGGCCCGGAGCAGGCGTTGTAAAAGTCGATCAGCCCGGTCAGGTGCGTGCCTTCGAACAGCGCGTTGTCGCGGAACAGATCGGCATGCAGGTTCGCCCGGGGCAATGCCATGATCTTCGGCTTGAGGCGCTCGATTTCCTCCAGCGCCGCTTTGAGCAATGCACTCGGCACAGCATCCAGATGAGAAATCAGCGTTGCGCCTTCTGCCAGCATCCAGTCCAGGCCGCGATCGGTCTTGCGCTCCAACACTTTGTCGCGTGTTGCCAGATGCAGATGACCCAGTAGCTCGCCGATCTGCACGCAGTGCTGATTATTCGGGTCGCTGATGTGTTTGCCCGGCAGGCGTGGCTGCAGTAGCGCCGGTTTACCCGCCAGCTCGCGCAATGCGCTGCCGTCCGTGGTGCGCAGCGCATATGGCACGGGTAAATCAGCGTCGTGCAGGGTGTCCAGCAGTTCGATGAAGAACGGCATTTCCTGAACCGGACCACGCTCCACCAGCGTCAGCACAAACTCACCCTGCTCCAGGCTAATGAAGTAGTTGGTGTTTTCGCTTCCAGCGGCAATGCCTTGAAAGTCACGTAGATGGCCTAGCCCGTAAGGGGCGAGAAATGTTTCCAGCTCGGGCCGAGCCAGGGGGGTAAATACGGACATATCAGGGCTGCCAGCAAAAAAAGTGAATGTGGGACCTTACCACTCGAATATTTTCCACGACGGAATCAGCATATCCGGTTGGTCTGAACGAATAAAATTGGCGTCTGTACCATCGGCGCGCACCAGGAAGTAAGGCTTACCGCCCTTCGGGGTGATTTTGACGGCATACAGGAAGCCATTCTGGCGGTACTCCTGAATCGTCTTGTCACCTTCGGTGCGGATTGTAACCTCCGGGTCTCCTGACGGTGCGTCATCGGCAGCAACAGCAATCAGCGGGCAGAGTGCAAACAGGCCAGCCAGCAACAGGCGATTTGTTGTGCGCATGATAACCTTGTCCCTTTGTCGTCAATGGTCCTCGCATTCTAGCGCCGACCCCGCCGAAAAGGTTGATTCTGCTCATGAGCCAAGCTCCCCTCGTCCTGGTGGACGGTTCTTCTTACCTGTACCGCGCTTTTCACGCGCTGCCGCCACTCGCCACGTCCAAAGGTTTGCCTACCGGAGCCGTGAAGGGCGTGTTGAATATGCTCAAAAGCCTGCGTCGGCAATATCCGGACAGCCCGTTTGCGGTGGTGTTCGACGCCAAGGGCGGCACGTTCCGTGATGACCTGTATGCCGAATACAAGGCCAATCGCCCGAGCATGCCGGACGACTTGCGTGTGCAGATCGACCTGTTGCATGCCTGCGTAAAAGGCTTGGGTTACCCATTGCTGTGCGTGGATGGGGTTGAAGCCGACGACGTGATTGGCACCTTGGCACGCAGCAGCGCGGCGGCGGACCGACCGGTCATCATTTCCACCGGCGACAAGGACATGGCGCAGTTGGTCGACGGGCACATCACGCTGGTCAACACCATGACCGGCAGCGTGCAGGACGTGGCAGGCGTGAAAGAGAAATTCGGCGTCGGCCCTGAGCACATCATTGATTACCTGGCACTGATGGGTGACAAGGTCGACAACATTCCAGGCGTGCCGGGTGTTGGCGAAAAGACTGCGGTGGGCTTGCTGGTGGGCGTGGGCGGTGGTCTCAAAGAACTGTACGAAAACCTCGAAATGGTCGCGACGCTGCCGATCCGTGGCGCGAAAACCCTGGCTGCCAAGCTCGAAGAGCACCGTGCCATGGCGTTCCTGTCTTACGAGTTGGCCACGATCAAGATTGATGTGCCGCTGGATATCGAACTGGATCAACTGCACTGCACCGAGCCTGATCGTGAAGCGTTGCTTGAGCTGTATGCCGAGCTGGAATTCAAAAGCTGGATTGAAGACCTGCACCGTGATGCCAAGCGTGTCGGTCTGGAAATCGCTATCGAAGAAGCCCCGGTTCCAGCAGAGTCACGCTATGAAACCATCCTTGAGCAGGGCCAGCTCGACGTGTGGCTGAAGAAGCTCAGCGATGCGAAGCTGGTGGCGTTCGTGACCCAGAGCAATGGCCTGGACGCCCAGCGTGCGCAATTGGTGGGTTTGTCGTTTGCCGTGCAGACTCACGAAGCCGCTTACATCCCGCTGACTCACTCTTACATGGGCGTGCCGCAGCAACTGGACCGTGATCACGTACTCAAGCAGCTCAAGCCGCTGCTGGAAGACCCGAGCAAAATCAAAGTCGGTCAGCACGCCAAGTTTGATATCAATATCCTCGCTAACTGCGCCATTGATGGCGATCAGAGTCAGGGCATTGAAGTTCAGGGGTTGCTGTACGACACCATGCTTGAATCCTATGTGCTGGATTCCACCGCAACCCGCCATGACCGCGAAAGCCTTGCGCTGAAATACTTGGGGCATGCCGCCGGGAATATCCAGGACATCGCTGGCAAAGGCGTGAAACAGCTGACGTTCGACCAGATTTCTCTGGAACTGGCCGCGCAGTACGCTGCTCAGGAAGCTGACATAACGCTGCGCTTGCACGAAGCGCTTCAGGCGAAGCTCGCTGCAATCCCAAGCCTGGCCCCGGTGCTCAACGAAATTGAAATGCCGCTGGTGCCCGTGTTGGCTGGTATCGAACGCCAGGGTGCGCTGGTGGACGCCAAGCTGCTGGGCATTCAGAGCGTTGAGCTGGGCGACAAGATGGTTGCCCTTGAACGCGAGGCGTTCGAGATTGCCGGTGAAGAATTCAATCTGGGTTCGCCGAAGCAGTTGGGCGTGATCCTGTATGAAAAACTCGGCATGCCGATCCTGAGCAAAACTGCCAAAGGGCAGGCCTCGACTGCCGAAGCGGTGCTCGCTGAACTGGCCGAGCAAGGATTCCCGCTGCCCAAGGTGTTGATGCAGTACCGCTCGATGAGCAAGCTCAAGAGCACTTACACTGACCGCCTGCCCGAGCAGATCAATCCACGCACTGGTCGTATTCACACCTCCTATCACCAGGCAGTAGCGGTGACAGGTCGTTTGTCCTCAAGCGACCCGAATCTGCAGAACATCCCGATCCGTACCGCTGAAGGGCGTCGTATTCGTCAGGCGTTTGTCGCGCCCAAGGGATACAAGCTGCTGGCGGCGGACTACTCGCAGATCGAGCTGCGCATCATGGCCCATCTGGCCAAGGATGAAGGTCTGTTGCACGCCTTCCGTAATGACCTGGACGTGCACCGGGCAACCGCTGCGGAAGTCTTCGGTGTCGAGCTTGAAAACGTCACCACCGACATGCGCCGCAGCGCCAAGGCAATCAACTTCGGCCTGATCTACGGCATGAGCGCATTTGGCCTGGCCAAGCAGATCGGTGTTGATCGTAAGCAATCCCAGGCTTACGTGGACCGTTATTTCGCCCGCTACCCAGGTGTGCTCGATTACATGGAGCGTACCCGCACGCAGGCCGCTGAACAGGGTTTCGTGGAAACCATCTTCGGCCGTCGTCTGTATCTGCCGGACATCAACGCCAAGAACCAGGCCTTGCGCAAAGGCGCCGAGCGCATGGCGATCAACGCGCCGATGCAGGGCACGGCGGCAGACATCATCAAGAAGGCCATGGTGGCGGTAAATGGCTGGCTGGAAGAGTCGAAGCTAGACGCAAGGGTCATCCTGCAGGTGCACGATGAACTGGTGCTGGAGGTTCGCGAAGACCTGGTCGAGCAGATCAGCGAGCAAATTCGTCCGTACATGAGCGGCGCTGCGCAGCTGGATGTGCCGCTGCTAGTCGAAGTCGGCGTGGGCAATAACTGGGACGAGGCGCACTGACCGGGGCGCTGAGTCGATCCAAATCCTGTTGGAGCGAGGCTTGCTGTGCCTGCCAGACCGAGGCGACTGCATCGCGAGCAAGCTCGGCTCCTACAGGAATCACGCTGTCTGTGGGAGCCGGGCTTGGTCTGGGCGGCATTCCGACGAAGAACGGTAACGTGGTGTGCCAGATGGACCGTTCGGAGAATTTCCGCAGGCCAGGAACTTACGCCTCGAAATGCCGGTCAGAGAACTCGATTGGCTGAGAAGCCAGTCATGCTCCTAGTTGTGTTAAGTGTTGGCAGATATCCGGCTTCCCTCCCTGGAAGTCTGGAACTTGAACCCCGAACTTCCCCTCCCCCATATGAAGTCCGGGGTTTTTTTTGCCTGCGATTTACTCGGCAGGTGCCTTGTCTTCCAACTCCATCCAGCCTGCCAGCACGGTATAGGCTTCTTCCAGGCCCATGCGTTTTGGCGCAGAGAACAGCTGGATAGTGACTGCGTCGCCCCAGCCCTTGCGGATTTCTGACTGAACTTTGAGCAGCGTGTTCTTGGCTGCGCCGTAAGTCAGCTTGTCGGCCTTGGTCAGCAAAATATGCATTGGCATATGGCTGGCAATCGACCAGTCAAGCATCAGGGTGTCGAAGTCGGTCATCGGGTGACGGATATCCATCATCAGAATCAAACCTTTCAGGCTCTCCCGGCTGCCCAGATAAGCCTCAAGGTGACGCTGCCAGTGCAGCTTTAGCGGGATGGGTACCTTGGCGTAGCCGTAACCCGGCAGGTCGACCAGGCGCCGCTCATCGTCCAGTTTGAAGAAGTTCAGCAGTTGCGTACGACCTGGCGTCTTCGATGTACGGGCCAGGCTGGCGTGCGTCAGGGTGTTCAGCGCGCTCGACTTGCCTGCGTTGGAGCGCCCTGCGAAGGCCACTTCAAAGCCTTCGTCGTCCGGGCACTGGTCGACTTTGGCAGCGCTGAGCATGAAGGTTGCCTGTTGGCACAAGCCGAGGATGGGGTTCTTGAGTTGCATGTGATTTCCGGTAAGAGCGGTGCCTGCAAGGGGTGCGGCAAGAGGTGTCGTTTCCGTTTCAGTGAGGCCAGTATATAATTACCGCAGATTTTGTGTGTGCTTTGTCCCGGTCACGGGAAGCTACATCAGCCAAGCGAGAACTATAAGCGCATTAGAACGCAGTCCGCTTTTAACCTGAAAGGGTTGCTGAGTATGAAGGCTTTGGAGCCGCCTGTGTTCAGGAGTTCAAAGCGATGCCGTTGCGTGGATTGTGCAGGGACCGCAATAGCGGGGATTCGTGAACCTTCGTCCGTCTGGATGAGCGAGTCCACCTCTATATAACTATTCACCTTTAGCCGATTTGGATTTCCTGATGAACAAAATTTGCGTGAGTCTGCTGTTGATCCTGGGCATCTGCGGCATGGCTCAGGCGGCTGAGACCGTAGTCGGCGATGCGGCTGCCGGTCAGGCCAAAACCGCTGTGTGTGGCGCTTGTCATGGTCCTGACGGTAACAGCCTGGCGCCGAACTTCCCCAAACTGGCAGGCCAGGGGGAGCGCTATCTGCTCAAGCAACTCAACGAAATCAAGGACGGCAAACGCGTCGTGCTGGAGATGACTGGCTTGCTGGCCAACCTCAATGAGCAGGATCTGAACGATATCGCTGCGTATTATGCCGGCCAGAAAGGTAGTGTCGGGGCCGCTGACGAGAAGCTTGTTGCTCGCGGTGAGGCGCTGTTTAGAGGCGGGAAGCTGAATGAAGGTATGCCTGCCTGTACAGGCTGCCATTCACCTAACGGTGTCGGTAACGCGGCCGCGGGTTTCCCGCACCTGGGCGGCCAGCATGCGGATTACATCAAGAAGCAGTTGGTAGCTTTCCGCGAAGGTGATCGCACCAATGACGGCGACACGATGGTCATGCGCTCGATTGCTGCCAAGCTGAGCAACAAGGATATCGAGGCGCTGTCGCAGTACATTCAGGGGCTGCATTAACAGGGTTGGCGGACGCTAATGCTGTGGCACCCAGGATTTGAGCCAGACGCTGATCCTGTGGGAGCCGAGCTTGCTCGCGATAATCGATAACGCGGTATGTCTTCCGGGCGCGTCGCATGCATCGCCTGCAACGTCACCGCGCAACTCCAGACACACCCCGTTACCGTTCTTCGCGGGCAGGCCCGGCTCCAACAGCTTTTCAACTTAAAAAGGGTAGCTTCGGCTACCCTTTTTTGTTCGTGCCAGCGTTACACTAGCGAACTCGCGCCTTGCCGACCGGTCGAAGTCCGGTCGTTTGAAGGCGACTCAAATCAGCCTCAGGAGTAAAGCATGCGTAATCTGATCCTCAGCGCCGCACTGGTTGCCGCCAGTCTTTTCGGTGTTACGGCACAAGCTGCCGAACCAATCGAAGCCGGTAAACAGTACACCGAGCTGAGCAGCGCCGTTCCTGTTTCCGAGCCTGGCAAAATCGAAGTTGTGGAAATGTTCTGGTACGGCTGCCCGCACTGCTACGCTTTCGAGCCGACCATCAACCCGTGGGTTGAAAAGCTGCCAGCTGACGTTCATTTCGTCCGCATCCCTGCCATGTTCGGCGGCCCTTGGGACGCACACGGTCAACTGTTCATCACCCTGGATATTCTGGGCGTAGAGCACAAGGTTCACGCAGCAGTCTTTGATGCTATCCAGAAGGGTGGCAAGCGTCTGACCGACAAGAATGACATGGCTGATTTCGTCGCCACTCAAGGTGTCGACAAGACCAAGTTCCTCGAGACTTTCGACTCGTTCGCTGTGAAGGGCAAGATCGCCCAGTACAAGGAACTGGCCAAGAAGTATGAAATCACTGGCGTACCGACCATGATCGTCAACGGTAAATACCGTTTCGATCTGGGTTCTGCCGGTGGTCCAGAGCAAACCCTGCAAGTGGCTGATCAACTTATCGCCAAAGAGCGAGCGGCTGCAGCCAAGTAAGCAGCGCCTGCCATGCTGCGCAGGAAAGAGGTAAGAAGCGTTGGCCTGCATGATCCGCGGGTCAACGAACATCACCTGCAAGCAAGCGGTCTGCCGGCTGATGGTCGGCTTCGCTTGCTCAGCTTCAACATTCAGGTCGGCATCAGCACCGGCCGCTATGGCCATTACGTCACGCGCAGCTGGCAACATTTGCTGCCGCACGTGGGGCGAGCCGGTAACCTGCGCAAGATAGGTGACTTGCTGGGTGATTTCGATCTGGTTGCCTTGCAAGAGGCCGATGGCGGCAGCTTGCGCTCAGGCTACGTCAACCAGGTGGAACACCTTGCTCAGTTGGGCGCCTTCCCGTACTGGTATCAGCAACTCAATCGCAACCTTGGTCGTTTTGGTCAGCACAGCAATGGTGTGCTGAGCCGCCTGCGGCCGTGGGCTATCGAGGATCATCCGCTGCCGGGGCCCAGTGGGCGCGGCGCGATTCTGCTTCGTTTCGGCGAGGGTGAGGATGCGCTGGTCGTGGTGATGATGCACCTGGCCCTTGGCGCACGCACCAGGACGCGGCAACTGGCGTATATCCGCGAGTTGATCGGTGGTTATCGCCATCAGGTGCTGATGGGCGACATGAATACCCACGCCCTGGATCTGCTGGAAAACTCACCCCTGCGCGACCTGGGTTTGCTGGCGCCACAGGTCGAAGCCACCTTCCCAAGCTGGCGACCGCAACGCTGCCTTGATCATATCCTGCTCAGTCCTACACTCACCCTGGAGCGGGTTCAGGTATTGGCTCAGCCTATTTCCGATCACCTGCCTGTTGCAGTAGAGATCCGCCTGCCTGCTTCATTAAGTGGCGACTCGCTGCCTGCCCTCAGTCATCCCGGACCTCCTGCATGAGTGACGAAGCCGAACGCTGGCGAGAGAAATACCTCAAAGGCATCGAGCAACAAGACAAGCTTGAAAAACGCTGGAACGCCCGTCTCGACTTGCTGCGCCGGGGTCTGGTGCGCAGCAGTCTGGCGGCAGAAGGCTCGGACCGGGCGGTTGACCAATGCATGAAGGAAATGCGTGAAATCGTCCGTAAAGACGACATGGACGCAGGCCTTGCTGCACTGATTCCCAAGCTGGAAAAAGCCGTGCTGGACTCAGAGCAACGCCGCGAAGAGCGCGCTGCCCAGGTCAGCAGTGCATTGGTGTCGCTGGTGACGCAGTTGCAGTCTCTGCAATTGCCCAAGGACGTGCGCAAGCCACTGAAGCGTTTCGCCAAGGACCTTGAAGAGCGCGCCTCGCAGGCTCGGGAACTGCCTCTTCTGCTGGGCGAGCTCAGCGGTTTGCAGGGGCAGGCACTGACCGTGATAGAACGGCCAGAAGAGCCGCACCGGCCGGGATTATTGCAGCGCTTGTTTGGCGGGCATGAAACAGGTGATTCAGCCGCTAAAGAGGCTGAAGGGCCTGCGGCCGTTGATGAGCCTGGGACCGCCGTCAGAGCCGATCGCGCGCCCGACGCAGCCGAGGTGGATGATTGGGACGAGCCTTCCGATACTCAACAGCAAGCAGGCGCAACCGATAATCCGCCATTAGCCGCAGTGAAGGCTCCGCTGGAGGTATCGCCGCCTGCGCCTTCTGCTCCGCCACCGCAAGCCCCGCTGCCGGACGTGCAGACCCCGGCGGTCCAAACCCTCGCAGTTGCCGTTGCTGAGGTGGACGCTCGACCCGTTCCTGTTCCTGTTCAATCAGCGCCTGTCGAACCCAAGGCCGCTCCCGCGCCAGAAGCTCTACCGATTGAGGATCTGCTGACGCCGACCCCGGCGGTGCCTTATGAGTATGTTCCGGCGCCAGTGGCTGCTGTTACCGATGAAGAAGCGGTGCCTGGGGAGGCAGAAGGCGATGGAGAGGATTCCGCGTATGCATTGCCCAGTTCTCCCGAGCCCAGCTACAGCTCGGTAGCGGCTCATATCGAGGACACTCTGCTGGGGCTCCTCAACGATCTGACCTTGCCTGAGCATCATCGCCCACAGGCCGAGGCGATGCGTCAGCGTCTCGAACATGGTCTGAACTGGTACGAATTGCTGCCTATTCTCGACGATCTTGCAGTCTTGATGCTCGCTATTACCGACAGCGGCCAGCATGAGTTCGAGATTTATCTAAAGCAGTTGAATGAGAGACTGGAATCATTTCAGAGCAATCTCCAGGCAGCCAGCGAGGATTACGTTGATCAGCAGACAGCCTCGCGAGAGCTGAACAACGAGCTGCGTCTTCAGGTGGATGGATTGCAAAGCAGTGTTCAGGACGCTGCTGACTTGCCCAGCCTGAAAAAGATTCTCGAGAACCGGCTGGAAGGTCTGCTGGGGACTATGGATCAGCACCAGAAGACCCGTGATGAACGAGAACAGGATGTGGCGGCGCGTCTGCAAAGTCTGGCCAGCCGGGTCGCGACCATGGAACAGGAAGCGCTGGGTTTCAGGGCCAATCTGGAAGAGCAGCGGCAAAAGGCGTTGATTGATCCTTTGACTGGTTTACCCAACCGGGCAGCCTGGGAAGAGCGTCTCGGGCACGAACTGGCCGTCTGGCAAAAGAACAAAACCAGCCTGCTGGTCTGCATTCTGGATCTGGACCACTTCAAGCGCATTAACGACGGGTACGGGCATCTGGCCGGTGATAGGGTCCTCAAAATAGTTGCCAAGGTACTGAAGAAGCAGCTGCGTCCCACTGATTTCATCGCCCGCTTTGGTGGGGAGGAGTTTGTGATTCTGCTACCGGCCACTCAAGTGACGGCGGGTCTGGCTTTACTGGAACAGCTACGAGGCGCTGTTGAGCAGTGCCCGTTCCATTTTAAAAGCGAGCCAGTAACGATCACCGTTTCCAGCGGCGTGACCGCGCTACGTCCCGGAGAGCGAAGCGACGTGGCGCTCAAACGCGCAGATCAGGCCCTGTACCGCGCCAAGGAAAACGGCCGGAACCGGGTCGAGCAAGGTTGAGCGAGGACTTGATTGCAATGAACGATTCCACGACAGTGCGTTATGCTCCCTCCTTTACTGTCCATGTGTTCAGGTTTTCATGAAGCTGTTTTTATCTGCCCTGCTGCTCATTACGTTAACGGCCTGCACCAGCGGGCCGCGGCTCGATACCAGCCACCCTTCGGTGAATTACGACAATCGTATCCAGTTTGTTGTGGTGCACTACACCTCCGCGACGCTGGAGCGCTCCCTTGAGTTGCTGACCCATGGTGAGGTCAGTGCGCATTATCTGATTGGCGACATCCCGCCAACCGTTTACAAGCTGGTCGACGAGAACGCCCGCGCCTGGCATGCGGGTGAAAGCGAATGGGACGGGCGCACCTGGTTGAACTCTGCCTCGATTGGCATTGAAATCGTCAATCCGGGGTACCGCGACACGCCCACTGGCAGGCTGTGGTATCCCTACACCGAAGGTCAGATTCAGGCGCTGATCGTGCTGCTCAAGGACATCGTCAAACGCAACCACATCGACCCGCGCCATATCATCGGTCACAGTGACATTGCTCCAGCGCGCAAGCTTGATCCGGGGCCGCTGTTTCCCTGGAAGCGACTGGCGCAAGAAGGCCTGGGTGTGTGGCCGGATCAGCGACTGGTTGCGGAACAGCAGGCGTTGATGCTGGACACCGTGCCAGACATTGTCTGGTTCCAGCAGCAACTCGCCAAGGTGGGTTACTCGACGCCACAAACCGGCGAGCTGGATGTTGCGACGCGGGACGTATTAGCGGCGTTCCAGATGCATTATCGGCCGGCGCGCTTTGACGGGCAGCCAGACGTTCAGAGCGCCGCGATTCTCAAGGTGCTTAACCGTCAGCGTTAATCCCACTAAATTGTTGCCGTAGCCCTGATCAAACGGGCTATTTCCGCGCTTGTTGCTATACCTACAGGGATCCCTGCGGATAACAACCTGATGCGCGACACGGCAACACCCTTTCGTTTGACCTTCTATCGTCCTTGGCTGATGGCTTTGCTCGCCGCCTTGATAAGTGCGGCTGTGCTGTTGGCGGGCAGCTTTGCCCTGGCTGTGCATCAGGCGCGACAGAACGAAAGCGAGCAGATGAATGCTCAGGGTGGGCGTTTTCTGGTGCGTATGGAGCAGCTGTTTGGTCAGTTGCGTACCGGGCTCGATCAGTTGGAGGCCCAGCCTCTGCGTCGTTGCAGTCCGGAGATGGTGGAGCGCCTGCGTCAGGTCACCTCCAGTTACCGGTTCATTTATGAAGCCGCTTTCGTTGGCGATATCAGGGGGTGTTCCAGTGGCGCGCGCGATATCGCTCTCGCTCAGTCCCGGGAGCCTGACATTCGCGGCCCCACCTACGATTACTGGCTCAATACCGCGGCCCAGCCGGACGACAATCTTGCATCGCTGGTGCTGGGGCTGGGCGGCTTCAGAGTTTCAACCTCTCGGGGGCATTTGACCGACGTGGTGGATTTGCCCAGCGGTGGTAGCTTGCTGGTCGTTCTCAACCATGGTGCCAAGGCCGTCACGGTGCTGGGGCCGGATCAGTCCTGGCCGCCCAGTATCCCTTGGTCTGCGACCGGCACTGAGAAGCTGATGATCACCGACACCCGGTTGATCTATCGCATGCCAACTGAAAGCCCTGAATATCAGCTTGTGATGATTGCTCCGCGCGCCGGCCTCCAGGAGAAGGTAACCGGAGCCTGGTGGTTATTGGTTCCGGCCAGTTTGCTGGTTGCCTTGTGCATTGGGGGGTTGGTGCTGCAACTGGTACGTCAGCAGCAGTCATTAGGGGGGGAGCTGAATGGCGCGTTGCGGCGCGACGAACTTAAAGTGCTCTATCAGCCCATTTTTGATCTGGGTACGCGACTCTGTGTGGGCGCCGAGGCACTGGTGCGCTGGCGCCGGCCTGACGGTACGCTGACCAGTCCGGATCTGTTCATCCCCTTGGCAGAAAATACCGGCCAGATCCGGCAGATCACTGATTTCGTTCTGCAGCAGTCGCTTGAGCAATTAGGCCCGCTGTTGCGTGCCAATCCGCAGCTGTACATCTCGGTTAACCTCGCTGCCTGCGACGTGATGGCGCCTCGCATCGGGCGAGTGACGGCCAAGCTGTTGGCGATGCATAAAGTCTCCGCCCGGCAGATTGCCTTTGAGGTGACCGAGCGTGGACTGATCGACGTTGTTATCGCGCGAAACCACCTGCAGGCCTTGCGCGACAAGGGGCACCCAGTGCTGATCGATGATTTCGGCACAGGCTATTGCAGCCTGGCTTACTTGCAGACCTTGCCGGTGGATTGTTTGAAGATCGACAAGGCGTTCATCGACGCCCTTGGTCACGACGCTGCCAGCAGTGGTGTGGCCCCCCACATCATTCGCATGGCCCATGCCCTTCAATTGCGGGTAATTGCGGAAGGTATCGAGTTCGAGTCTCAGGCTCGGCTACTGATGAGCGAAGGTGTGAAGTACGGGCAAGGCTGGTTATTCGCCAGGCCGCTAAGTGCTCAGAAATTCAGCGAGCTGGTCACTGGCGGACGTCGCAGTCAGGGGCGTCGGGCTGAGGATGTGGCGTAACGGTAAAGTGTATTTCCTGTAGGAGCGGGGGGGGGGGGGGGGGGGGGGGGGGGTGGGGGGTGGTTGGGGGGGGGCGGTGGGGGGAGGGGGGGGGGGGGGGGGCAGGAGCGGGGGGGCGCGGGCGGGGGGGG